>CAZTKW010000673.1:0-2502 GCA_964614315.1 uncultured Pirellulales bacterium | reverse complement strand
CGTGGCGGCCTAAAAAACCGCCACGCTTTTTTGATATGCGGTTGCTGTCAAGACTCTGGGGCAATATCTGCTATTGAAAAAATAAAAAAACTTGACAAAAGTCGGGGGGGGGGAGTATATAGATTACATATACAATTATGCGAAATTTCGGAGGTGTTTCCTCGAAACTTCCAATATTTGTTAGTATGCGTTTTAACTATGTTGCAGCAATGAGTTTGTGCATTTTGTACATTAGCGAAATAATCGTTCGGCGGCGGAGCTAAACGATGAGCGAATGGAGAATTTCAAATCATTAACACTTTTTTAAGGAGGACTTCTTATGTAAACAAAATTGTCCTGTCGTTCTGTTCAATGGTTGAACGGACAGGAGGAGGAAAATTATTAAAATTTTCTGTAAGGAGACAAATCATGTTTAAGAAACTATTTTATTTAATGGCTCTTATTTTGGTCTCAGGGATAATCAGCAACAGCGAAGGTGCCGGCCTGGCGGATAACTACCCGGGCGATATAGACATCGAGAGTGACCCGAATGTGGTCTTTGTGGAAAACTTCGAGGAAGCCTCCATCCCCGACGTACTGGCGCGCTGGGACGATTACAAGTTGTCGGACCATATGTCGCTTGTTTCGGATGTCCCCCCGCCAAGCTCCGGTGATGCCTCGCTGCTAATGACGCACGTAGGAGGAGAGGGAGACGCTATAGACTTATATACACGCCTCTTGCCAGGCTTCGATGAACTTTACTTCCGTTTTTACGTCAAGATTGACACCGCCTGCAATCCGATTCACCATTTTGTACATATGGGAGGCTACAACCCACCATCAGCTTGGCCGCAAGGCGGCGCCGGAGAAATACCGGATGGTGACGACCGATTCTCCACCGCAATTGAAACGCACGGCACCGCCTGGCGATGGGACTACTATACATACTGGATGGAGATGAGAGGAAATCCCACCCCAAATAAGTACTATGGAAACGATTTTATCAATGATAGCAATTTCAGTGTGGACAAAGGACAATGGCTCTGTGTTGAGGTAATGGTCAAAATGAATTATCCAACCACCGGACGCAGTGGTGAACAGGCCGTCTGGATCGACGGCGAGCCGTGGTATACGGGCGGACAACTCGTCAGCCACATTGGAGAAGGCTTCCCTAACGGCTATTGGGTCTGGGATAGTTTCTTCCCGGATATAAACAGTCCATCCTTTGAAGGTTTCAGATGGAGAAGTGTTGAAGACCTCGACATAAATTTTTTCTGGCTTGAACTATATATCACAACAGCCCCAGACGAATATGTCAGCAAAGTCTGGTTTGATGATATTGTCATAGCAAAAGAATATATTGGGCCGATAAATACCTCACCTGTACCTCCGGGAAAAGCGAGCAATCCTGACCCGGGCAACGGTGCTGAAGATATAAGTATCGATGCTGATTTAAGCTGGACAGCCGGTTCCGGTTCTACATCAAGCGATGTGTACTTTGGCACAACCAGTCCGGGGGCATATCAGGGAAATCAGACAGAAACAACCTTTGAGCCCGATACCCTCGATTACGATACGACTCACTATTGGCGTATCGATGAAATTAACGCCGAAGGAACCACCACCGGCGATGTATGGACCTTCACTACAGAATCGGAGACTGTATTATTGCCCTGGACTGACGGCTTCGAAAGCGGTGACCTGGTCACTGGCGGCTGGACAACTTCTGGTAACGCAAGCGCCTCAAGCAAGGCCGAATACACCGGAGTCTATGGAGCACAATTAAAGGCAGCCGCATGGATGGAAAAGGCTATCAGCACCGCTGGTTTTAACTCAATCCACGTCAAGTATGTAAGAAAGACCAACGGTCTCGATTCCGGCGAATACCTGTATGCCGAGTACCACGATGGAACCCAGTGGAATGAGCTTGAGGCCACGCAGGCCTCCTCGTGGGCTTCACAGGATAAAACCTGCGGCTCCAGCGCAAATAATAACTCGAGCTTCAAGCTAAGATTCCGCACCAACGCCAATAAAACTAACGAATACGCCTATATTGACGATGTCGAGATTACCGGTACTTCTCAATAGTATCGCTTACTCTTGAACTGGCATATGCAAAGTTTTATTAAGCGTGGCGGCTATACCGCCGCCACGCTTCTTTATTGTCCACTTAAACCTAAAACTCACCGAAGAAAGACAAACCTCACCCATTTTAAAAGTTGCTGTTATCTGCTTTTGACTTCTTTTTCGCTGCCCTGTCTTGTAATGCCAGGCGAGTACAATACGCTACAGTTGATATTATCAAACCTACAATCCATCCGATAAATATAGATGCTGCAACAGTGTTGGCTTCTGGTAGAAATTCGGCGGCAAATTCGGGGACAAGAAAGTGGGCGACAAGGTCATATATCACTACTGAAAGTATAAAAGTTGTCAGGACCATTAGGCCCCATGTCAATAGGATACCTCTCAGGATTTTGCCCGTCCGAAAAACATATACAAACGGCACTAAATACATAACAA
>CAZTKW010000672.1:0-2508 GCA_964614315.1 uncultured Pirellulales bacterium | reverse complement strand
GCATTGCCACCGTCCTCGTCGAAGACGTGTATAAACGTTTCCGCCCCGCCTCCAACGACTACAAAAGGCTCAAAATGGCAAGGCTCATCACAATACTCGTCGGAGTCACAGGCACAGTTATGGCCGTAGTAATAGCCGCCCTCGACATAAAGTCACTCTGGGATGTCTTCCTCAGAATACTCGGCCTCTTCGGCGGAGGAATGGCCGGACTGTTCTTTTTGGGAATATTCACAAACAGAACCAACAGCGCCGGCGTTATTTCCGGCCTTGTATCAAGTGCGATTGTACTTTATACTGTCCAGACATTTACAGACGTGAGTTTCTTCTTGTACGCTGCGATTGGTATGGTAACGTGTGTGGTCGTCGGCTATATTGCCGGTTTTCTCTGGCCCGCCGACCAAAAGGACCTGACCGGCCTGACAATATTCACAAGAAAGCGACCACAAAATCAGGACACATAATTGAAAAGGACTTATCGAATGGACAACAAACAAATTGACGCCTACCTAAACCAGTATCGCGACGAACTCCTTGACGACACAATGCCATTCTGGCTCGACCACGCCGTTGACAACAAAAAGGGCGGCTTCATCTTCTGCCTCGACAGGAAAGGCGAAATAATAGACACTGACAAATCCGTATGGATACACGGCCGATTCGTCTGGCTACTGGCAACGCTCTGCACCACTGTCGAACAGAAAACTCAGTGGCTGGACATGGCCGCTCACGGCCTCGATTTCATTGATAAGTATTGCATCGACCCAGAAGACGGCCGCGCATACTTCATCGTTACAAGAGATGGAAAACCCCTCATAAAAAGAAGGTATCTTTACAGTGAGTTTTTTATTACCGTCGCCTATGCCGCTTATGCAAGGGCAACAGCCGATGAGAAAATAGCCCAAAAGGCACTCGATATGTTTAAACTCATCTACAGGTATCTTGATGAAGACCTCCTCCCCCCAAAGGTCTTTCCCTCGACAAGAAAGATGCGCACCCTTGGAATGCCGATGATGGCAATATGTACCGGCCAGGAGATGCGCCACATAAGCGATGACCCAATCATAGAGCTAAAAATCAACCAGGCCATAGACGAAATCGAAAAATATTTTGTAAACGACAAATACAAATGCGTACTCGAAAATGTCGGCCTCGACGGCAAGTTCATCGACCACTTCGACGGACGCATCATCACACCCGGCCACGGTATTGAGTGCGGATGGTTCATCCTCCACGAGGCAATGATGAGGGACAATGACCAGAGGTTGATTGAGCTTGGCACAAAAATAATTGATTACTGCTGGGACATCGGCTGGGATACTGAGTATGGCGGTATAATATACTTTCGAGACGCGAAGGGACTCCCCTGCACCGAGTACTGGCAGGATATGAAGTTCTGGTGGCAGCAGAACGAAGCAATCATCGCCACACTACTGGCCTACCATTTAACCGGCGACAAAAAATATGCCGAACAGCATAAAATGGCACATGACTGGGCATACAAATATATGCCGGACCCCGAATACGGCGAATGGTTCGGATACCTCCATCGAGACGGCAGAATCTCCACCACATTAAAGGGAAATATGTGGAAAGGCCCATTCCATCTGCCGAGGATGTTATGGTACTGCTGGAAACTGCTCGAAGATATGAAGCAGAAAAAATAAAATTCTTCTCTCTTGGAAGGAACTCGGAATGCAGGTTGAAAAATTCAAAGGCCTAATAGCCGCCCCGCACACTCCGATGAATCCCGACGGCGGCATTAATCTCGCCGCCATCGAAAAACAGGCCGCCATTCTTGATAAAAATGAGCTTGCAGGTGTCTATGTCTGCGGCACCACCGGCGAGGGAACCTCCCTCACCATCGATGAAAGAAAGCAGGTAGCCGCCCGCTGGCTCCAGGTCGCCCCTGACCGCCTGAAAGTTGTGGTAAATGTCGGCCACACTTCTCTTCAAGATTGCAAACTGCTCGCCGAACACGCCGCCTCCGCCGGTGCCTTCGCAATATCAGCTATGCCCCCCTACTATTATAAACCCGCTGCCGCCGCCGACCTCGTCGATTTCTATGCAACTATAACCTCAGCAGCGCCCCAAACTCCCTTCTATGCATATCATACCCTGATGATTCCCGTCCCCTTTACCGTCTCCGACTTTCTCACCGCCGCCTCGGACCGAATCCCGACCCTCGTCGGAGTAAAGTTCAACTCGACCGACATGACCGACTTCATCCAATGCGTCAACTTTGACCCCGATAGATACGACATCCTTTTTGGCGTTGACGAGTGTTTGCTTGCATCGCTTGCCTGCGGTGCCAAAGCTGCCATCGGAAGTACTTACAACTATGCCGCCCCACTCTATAAGCGCCTCATCGAAACCTTCAGCGCCGGCGACCTCCAGACAGCAGGCGCACTGCAGTCAAAATCAATACAAATGGTCAAGGTCCTCTGCAATTACGGCTCACTGGCCGCAGGAAAAGCTGCCATGAAACTCGTCGGCGTCGATTGCGGCCCC
>CAZTKW010000671.1:0-2508 GCA_964614315.1 uncultured Pirellulales bacterium | reverse complement strand
CCGGGCACAATGGCCAACGATACCACATACTACTGGCGTATCGACGAAATCAACGAAGGCGGCACAACCACAGGCAACGTCTGGAGCTTCACAACCGAAGCTGCTCCTGTAACAATAAAGATTAATTTCCAGCCGGCAGCTGCCCAGGTTCCGACAGGTTACGAAGTGGACTCCGGCGAGGCATACGCCGACCGTGGTAACGGCCTGACTTATGGATGGGACGAAAAGAACACTCAGACGCGTGACCGCAATGCAGACCCCGACCAGAGGTATGATACGCTAAACCACATGCAAAAGCAGGACGACCGCACCTGGGAAATAGAGTTGTCAAACGGAACTTATGACGTATGGCTTGTATGTGGTGACCCGTCATATACTGACCAGGTAAATACTATGGACGTTGAAGGCACGGTGTGCACCGACCCCGACGGGCAGGACAACTTTGACGAATACAACATACAGGTTAATGTAACGGACGGCCGACTGACTATCACACCGGCCACCGGGTCAAGCAACTCGAAGATTTGCTTTGTTGAAATTACCAATTAGTAATCTCGGGACTATGTAGCCTGATAGTAAAATCTTTTTCAAGCGTGGCGGCCAAAAAATCCGCCACGCTTTTTTGATGTCCGATTGCTGTCAAGGCTTCATGTTAACGGCTGCTAAAAAAATAAAAAGACTTGACAAACGCGGGGGGGGGTATATAGGTTACATTACGAATGTGCGAAATTTCGGCGGAGTATCCTCGAAACTTCCAATATACGGTAATATGTGATGTAACCTCGTTGCAGCAATGAGTTTGTGCATTTTGTACATTAGCGAAATAGTCGTTAGCTACTGGAGCTAAACGATGAGTAAACGGCGGATTTCAAATCATTAACATTTTCTTAAGGAGGACTTCTTATGTAAACAACAATTGTCTTATCGTTTTGTTCAATGGTTGAACGGACTGGAGGAGGAAAATTAACTCATTAGAAGGAGAAAGTATTATGTGTAAAAAATTACTGTACTTAATGACTTTTGTTGTGCTGCTGGGCTTGGTCACGGAGACAGCCTCGGCCTGGACTAAAACCATGGGGTTTGAAGATGGTACTCCCGCCACACAGGCACTAGGGGCGGATGCTTTTGGTGAGGCTGGAACAGTCACAACATATTCCGACGAGCGCAGCGTCACCGGGAGCCAGTCGGTCAAATTCCATTTTATCGAATGCAGTACAGGTTATGGTCAGGCCCATGGATACTTCGACTATACCGATGTACCTTATGGAGGGCAATTCTGGGTTCGTTTCTATGTATATCAAAAAGAACCGTGGAGTAACGGCGCTTGCGTTGCGGGTGGACCACAGGCATGGAAGATGTTTCGGGTTCAACGGGGAGGCATGGGCTACATTTCTGTTTATGGAACCAGTTCCGGAGAGCCCAGGATGGATTGTGAAAATTGCTCACCCGGCTGGAATATGTATCAAAACGTGGGAACTCCTTATGCTTTACAAAACGACCAGTGGGAATGCATTGAATTTTACATTAAGCTACATGAGAGCGACGGCATCGTTCGTATGTGGATTAATGGCGAACTTAAGTGTGAATATACGAACCAGCTAACTCTTTCTCCGGGTTATAGCGCAAACTGGTCCTATGTATACACATACTGGAACGAGGGGATTCCTCAGGACCAGGACTCCTTTATGGATGCCATAGTGGTAACCAACGATACGCCCAGCCAACAGGATTCCTATGGAAATCCTATGATAGGTTTGGTGGGCGGCCCGCAGCCACCGGGACAGGCTTCCAACCCCAGTCCCACTAATAGTGCTGCAGATGTCAGCATTACAGCTGATCTGAGCTGGAGTGCCGGTTCTGTTACAACGTCTCACGATGTTTACTTCGGCACCGATTCCACACCCGATTCAGGTGAGTTCCAGGGCAACCAGACTGCGACGACATACGACCCTGGCACAATGAGCAATAGTACGACATACTACTGGCGAATAGATGAGGTCAACTCCAATGGCACTACCACAGGTACTGTCTGGACCTTCACCACAGAAGCTGCGGCTCAGCCGCCGGGTCAGGCAACCAACCCCAGCCCTGCCAACAGCGCTACTTCTGTCAGCACAACCGCTGACCTTAGCTGGTCAGCCGGCTCAGGAGCAACGAGCCGCGATGTGTACTTCGGCTCTTCCAGTCCCGGTACATACCAGGGCAACCAGACCGCTACAACTTATGACCCCGGAACGATGTCTAACAATACAACATACTACTGGCGTATCGATGAAATCAACGCTCAAGGGACGACAACAGGTACTGTCTGGAGTTTCACAACACAAAGTGCCGGGGGCGGGACAATTTTGCTGGTGGACTTTGGTGGTTCGGCAGCAGGAAACTCTTTCGGTCTTGACGGCTGGAACACCGTAATTAAAGACACCTACACTGATTACCGTGCCATCGGCCCGGGCGGTACTACCATTACGGTCGGAGCTAATGAGGGTTACGATTACCAGGGCGTGA
>CAZTKW010000670.1:0-2511 GCA_964614315.1 uncultured Pirellulales bacterium | reverse complement strand
CACCTCAGAAAAATCACCACTGTTACCATTAATATTTGTTAAATCCATGTTACCCCAAACCCCTGCTGTCAGGTTAGCATAGCCAATACTCAAGGCAGGCTGGAAAACTGAATCATCATTAAAATTCTGACCACGCCAGATATACTTACCGAAGAAATCAGCAGTAATCTTAAAATTGGCTTCTCTGCAGCCAGATTCACCGAACAACTAAATACCAAAACCATAAAAACCTGAATCCAACGCTTAATCTTAATCATAAAAAATCCTTTGTGTTCAAACTCAACAATTATTGTAATATTGAGCAAGCACTGTGCCAAAACAGCTATTGAACTGTAAGTCTTTATTTAACAAAGTGATACGAGTTTTTATGAGACAGGAATGGAAAGAAAATCGTGACATTATTGTAACATTTTATAGAACTGCGACATATTTGCTTCTTGCTATTAAACAAATCACTCAATATTTGCGATTTTGTTCGCATCGCGGCCGCCAACAACTATATTTTTATAACATATTGCTATCACAAGATTTAAGCTACTCAGCCTCCGGCTTATAGTTTTTATTAGAAGAAGTATCTTGCAATACTTTCAAGCTATGTTACAATTATGTCGTATGATAATTAATGAGGAGTTTCATTAAATGGCCAGAAAAGCAACAATTTGGCAAAATGACATAGCATATACCTCCCACCAGGTACAGCAGCTTGAAACCCTTTATAAGGTTAGTCAAATATTATCAGCCGGATCTCACCAGCAAGAAGCCCTTGCCACAGTTTTGGATACGCTGGATAAGGAACTTGGTCTGTCCAGAGGTACAATCACAATTCTTTCATTGGATGGCAACGAAATCAAAATAGAAGCCGCTCATGACCTTTCGCAGGAGCAAAGCCGAAGAATTACATACCGAATCGGGGAAGGTGTAACAGGCAAGGTTATGCAAAACGGCAAGCCAATCATTGTTCCAAAAGTATCTCAAGAACCGCTGTTTTTGAATCGCTTCGAAAGGTGGAATGTTACAAAGCAGGACTTGAGCTTTATTTGTGTGCCCATTTCAATTGACAATAAAGTAATTGGAACAGTTTCGGCTGACAGGCCCTTTGACCAGACAGTTCCGCTGGATGAGGAAATGAGGCTCTTGAGCATCGTGGCAAGTATGATTGCAAATGATTTAAGAGCTCGCCGTGAAGCTTCGATCGTACGTCAACAGCTCGAAGATGAGAACTTACGATTGCGCCATGAATTGGAGGACAGGTTTCGTCCCGAAAATATAATAGGCAATTCCAACGCAATGCGTGATGTGTATCGTCAAATTCACCAGGTTGCCGGCAGTGACACAACAGTGCTTATACGCGGCGAATCTGGCACCGGCAAGGAATTGGTTGCTCTTGCTGTTCACTTCTCCAGTCCCAGAAGTGATGGGCCTTTTGTGAAGATTAACTGTGCTGCCCTGAATGAAAATCTGCTTGAAAGCGAGTTATTCGGTCATGAAAAAGGGGCTTTTACCGGAGCTATACAATCTCGAAAAGGCCGTCTTGAGCATGCAAACAACGGCACCATATTCCTTGATGAAATAGGTGACTTTTCACCTGCAACTCAAGTTAAGCTGCTTCGTGTTCTCCAGGAAAAAGAATTTGAACGTGTGGGCAGCAATCAAACCTTAAAGACAAATGCCAGAATTATAGCAGCCACAAACCGTGACCTGGAAAAATGCGTTGACCAGGGAACATTTAGGCAGGACCTTTACTATCGCGTTAACGTGTTTCCAATTTTACTGCCGCCACTGAGAGAGCGAAAGGATGATATTTTACTACTGGCGGATTTTTTTGTTGAGCAATACTCCACAAAAATGGGAAAAGACGTCAGACGAATAAGCACGCCCGCAATTAATATGATGGTATCATATCATTGGCCGGGCAATGTACGGGAACTCGAAAACTGCATAGAAAGAGCGGTGCTTTTAAGCAGCGACGATGTTGTTCATGGCCATCACCTACCTCCAACACTGCAAACCTCAGATGCATCCGGCACCATCGGCATTGGTTCGTTAAAGGAAAGAATCAATCTGTTTGAACACGACCTGATTATTGACGCACTCAAACGTTGCAGCGGGAACTTGGCGGCTGCGGCTCGAGATCTAAAAACTACCGCAAGAATCATACGGTATAAAGTCAAAGAATTAGACATAGACTATAGGCGATACTGTAGGAAGAGAGGTTGATTTATGACAGCGTGGGCAAGTACAGGCCTCAAAGGTTTAGATGAAATACTTTGTGATTTGAAAAAAGGTGACAATATAGTCTGGCAGGTTGATAGTATAGAAGACTATAGTCACTTTGTCACACCATATATAAACAAAGCCTTACAGGATAAACGAAACATTGTTTATATGAGGTTTGCCCAACATAGACCTCTCTTCGAAAACCAGAACAATGTCACAGTTTACCAGCTTGATGCAAGGGGCGGCTTCGAAAGTTTCTCCACTCAGGTTCATGCCATAATCTCTCAGGAAGGC
>CAZTKW010000669.1:0-2512 GCA_964614315.1 uncultured Pirellulales bacterium | reverse complement strand
ATACTGCCCCTAAAACTGCTCTTGAATCAAATCCTCCGCTTAGAGCTATCAATACCTTCTCATCCGCCGACAGCATTTTTCCAATCCCCTGCACAAATATCTCGCCAATCTCATCGGCGCTTACAGAACTCTCATTTTGATAAATATGCTTCTTCTTCCACAAAATTCTTTCATCTATCCCGCCCTTATCATCAATCACAATTGTCTCCCCGCCATTGCATCTCTTAACGCCCTCAAATACTGTCTCATCGGCCAAATGGTGTCCGAACAGAATAAAAGAAACAACCCCTTTTTCGCAGGGAGTTTTCTTAATCTGCGCCGTATTCAGCAGTCCGGACACGCTCGGCGAAACATAAATCCCGGCTTTATCAGCTGAATAATAAAGAGGGTATATCCCCAGCCGGTCGCAGAACAAATAGACTTTGCCGGCTTTTTCATAAGCTCCCGCAAAGAAACCTTCTAAATCCGCCAATTCACTCCATCGACCGGCCTGAACCGCCTGCATCAATGCAGCCGTATCTGCCTCTCTATTTCTCCATATATGCAAAGTGCCTTCCTCGGTATCCTCCACGTTGCATTTTATAACCTTCTTGAAACCTTCTACTATCAGCATGGTTCTCAAACAGCCTTTCCGGAATTAGAACAATTTAACTTTTTGTAGTATTTTCCAATAACACCATACTTTTTTTACCTGAAGCAGACAAGCATGATTATATTTTCAACCTTTACCTGAAATTAACCTTATTATAACTATCTCCCAAAAAACCCGTTAAAATCAAACCGAACCGGTTCCTGAAGAAAATCCTCTGTCTTGCGGGGCAGAAATTGGGTTTGATTGGCTTTGTTTTGCGGGATCAGGACAAAGCATTTTGTGTTCATAATGCTTTGTCATAACAGGATTTATATTCATTCGAGCAATCAGAAAATTGGGTTTGTTTTGCATAATTTACTCGTAGTGCGTATTGCGCAACTTGCAGCCTATGTCTCGTATTGTGTGCTTCGGGAGTCAACAAAAAAACCTCCGAATTTACAAAATTTTAAGGGAGAGCTGAAAAAAGACGCCTCCTCATAATTGGATGAACTTGCGCATTTGATTGAAAATCAGTGCAATTTGAAGGGGGGCAAAATTTGCAAGTCCTTATTTGGAGAGAAGTAAAAAAAGTTTGAAAAAAATTTAGATTTGCCTTTGCATACTTGCGCATTTGATTCTATTTTTTGCCGCTACGGCAAGCGACATTAATACCCAAGGCACAGGTACCTATAACACAGGGGAAAAAACCCTAAGTTTGAGTCAACAAGAAGATATTACCACACTAACAACGCCAATCTACGCTCAAGAGTTTTAACCGGTATATGGCTAACGCAATATTAAGTCCCATGTTTCACGCTGCGTCCTGACTTATACCCGCCTTTCTTAGTCGTTGCTCTCCAGTGCTCTCAGCGAATCATCCAGTTTTTCAATGCTTCCATCCACAGCCTTCACGGCCTGCTCTTCCTGCTGTATTGCCGAATGTATCTTCTGCATGGCCTTAGCCACATCGCCTTTATTTAAGTTATCAAGTTCGCTGTTGTGGAACGCATCATCCATATAATCCAGCAACGCACCTTCTTTACACAAGGCGATATCCAGTAAATCAAGAATCTCTGCTTTAATATCCAGCACATTGGAAATATTCCTCTCAACAATTCCTTCCAAACGGCATATACCTACCGGCGCATCAGACTCAACCCACACAGGGTCACTATCATCAGCCTCCGGCACAGAACCCAACCGGCCGTCATTACCGTTGCCTGACATATCATAAGCTACCTGCCCCTCCCCCTCATCAAAACTCCAGTACCCCACAAGATTCGGGTCATATACATCCGGTTTAGTATGAGCACCGGCCAGAATTTCTTCCGGGGCCAATGCCCTATTATAAATCCTCACGTCGTCGATTATACCGTTTAAGCGGTTTATAAAGGTATCCGTTCCACAGTAGTTCCAGAAGCCGCCTATAATCAGTGGCTGTGCGTCATTCATTATAGACGATACCGAAAGCATCTCTGCGTTATCAAGCACACCATCAATATATATAGCCGCTTCGCCCCGGTTGAATGTTGCCGCTAAATGGCACCATCGGTTTGTTGGAACTGTGTTAATAGTTTGGATATCATCATAAATGTCTGTTGATGAAAATATTCGCAGTCCAGCCGAATCTATCTCACCTGAGCCAAACCTATAAGACCTCGAGTTGCCTGGCGAATTGTCCTCACTCGGACAGGAGGCGTATTTATATACCGCTACAGGTTGGCCCTCTTCTTTATAAAACCAGAATGAAATAGTAAGCTCATCACTCGGCGTCAGGGAATCGGCGTCAGGAATTTCTACATAGTCATCCACACCGTCGAATTCCAATGCGGTTCCACTTGGGCAGATGTTAAGGATTGAAACTTGCTTTTGGGCTTCTTGTGTATTACCATCTTCGTTATATTCAGCCGTAATTGTAATGTCCGTCGGCAAATCAATCGC
>CAZTKW010000668.1:0-2525 GCA_964614315.1 uncultured Pirellulales bacterium | reverse complement strand
GCCGGGGGCCGCTGCGCCTGAGCGACGAGGCGTTCGCGTTCCTCGAGGCCGCGCCATGGCCGGGCAACGTCCGCGAGCTGGCCAACGTGCTCGAGCGCGCGGCGATCCTCGCCGACGGCGACACCATCCACCCCGCCGAGCTCCAACCGCCCGCCCTGGGCACCGCGCCTGTCCTGAGACCGGCACGAGCTTTCTGAGTCTCATAGAGCTCCCTACTCACACGTTGCTTGGGGTCGATCCTGATCTCCCAGCTTACCAGGTCGGAGGTTCGCACTAAGGGGACAGGCCCAGTTCCGTAGGCTAGCTTGCCCACCTCCACGCCTGTACCCACGGAAACCACTCGTCTGTTAATGAGTTCGCCAAGCTCCACCAAATCGAACTCCGCCTCCAGTTCGCGCCGTCGCTCCTCAATTCGTGGGTCGTAATACTTAGGGACAAGTACTGAATCCCTTATCTGCGGCCGCTCAACAATGACTACTTTGTCATTGTGCGCAGGGTCAACCTGACCAGTGCGCATCGCTTCCGCAACCAGACCGGTCACCTCAGGCACATCGTCAAAAGGTATGGGCCTTCCCCTGGAGTCATGACCGCATCTCCGCACAGTACCCATTACAATCTTGTCGGAGTCACTGGGCACTTCATTGCGAGCCACAATAACGCACACTTTGTTGTGGGTGTAAGGTTGAAACAGATCCTCCGGCATGGAGATAACCGCCTCAACCTTCAAGCTGTCCAGAATCCACTTGGATACGTACCTGTAGCTTGGCATACCCAGATAGGTTTCGGGGAAAACTATCGCCAGCCGCCCCCTTGGCTTAAGAAACTGACTGCACCGTTCGACAAACAGCACGGGAACCGCCGCTCCCTCAGAAACCTGCCCCTCTACCCATCCCCCCGTCGGACGGTCCTTCCTCCACTTCCGACCCAATCGGTACTGACCCGTCACGTTCAGACCACGAACCTTTACCTTTGAACCGTGAGGGGGGTTCGTCACCACAAGGGAAAACTGCTTAAGCCCCACGTTTGCCTGGGTATTGGGCGCCCACTGGGAAGGGCGCAGCAAGCTGTTCTCGCAGAATATCATCTCGCGCCCATCGCCCAGAATCGCCATGTACGCCCGAGCCACCTTGGCAAGGAACCTGTCCTTGTCGATCCCCCGGAGGCACCGCGTCGCTATTTGACGCTTCCGCACAGCCACAGTCTCCGGCGTCCAGCCCTTCGTGCTGCCCTCCTCCTCGACTTGCAGCCACAGGGCCCTCAGGGCCTCAACGAGGAACCCCCCGCTGCCGCACGCCGGATCGATGATTAGGTCCTCTGTGGTTGGCCTTGCGAGGCGCAACGCCATCTCAACCACGTTTCGAGGCGTAAAGAACTGACCTTCCTCGCCGCGGAGCGCCGGCCCGACGAACACTTCAAACGCCTCCCCTACCGCATCCCGTGGAGCCTCCGTGAGGCTGTACCTCTGTAGCGCACCGCAAATGTAAGAGATTGACGCGTCATCGAACCTAAGCGAATCGGAAGGATCAAAGATCTCCGCAAACTCCGCCTTCACCCGTTCAAACAACCTTCTAACACGATCTCCCACCTCCTCCGGTGACTCGCTCCCGGCGCGGAACTCTACATTCCGATGCGGAGGCGTGTTGAGCTCGTCATAAAGCTTACAAAAGATCACACTTATCATTTCATCCGCGAGATCTTGGTCTCGCGTGATCCCCGGTACGTTGCCCGCCAGGTGATTCCGCAACTCCCTGAATATGGCCTTCAAATCAGCGGGGGCCACCAGGTCCGTACGTCGGAATTTCCCTATGTCCTCTATCCTCTCGCCGTACGCTGGTAGGTCAGGCAGGGCTGCGAACTCGATGCCCGCTGCGCTTATCAACTTGCGGACATACAGATGCTCCTCCCCGTTGTACCATGCCCCAACCTCCGCCACCGAGTTTTGCAGGAGTATCTTCAGTTGCCTCTCGCCATCCTGTCGGGTGCGGGGCTTCGTCTCCACAACGATGACCAGTTCTACATCGGAGCGCTGCGGGCTGCGGAAGACGGCGATGTCAACCGGGTACGTCTCTCCTCCGGAAGGGGAAGTGCCCACGCGGTATTCGCTTTCTTTGGGCGCGTACTGAATGCACTTTTCAGGGTACCGATATCCGCTCTTCAAGCGCTTCACGAAGTCCTCTTTAACAGCTACTTCGGGCGATCTACGCTGGGCCATCTCAATTCTCCCTGAAAGCCATACCGAACCGGTGTTCGCATTGTGTTACACGTTTCCGTGTATGTCAAGACCCTTTCTTTCTCTTTTTGCGACTGAATGGCCCTACCGAGTGCATTTGCGCACTTGCGCTTTCCCTTCCGAACACTTATTCTATCACCGTCGTCAAGCACGTTAACAGTGGTCTTCCCGCTGAGCGCTGCGGAACAATCAAAGAAAAAGGCCCCCCGCCAGATACGGGGGACCGCCAAAGCGCAATAATTTCCGCGAACACAATCAACCGCCCGTATTCAGCTTCTCCCGCAGCGCCTCCACC
>CAZTKW010000667.1:0-2529 GCA_964614315.1 uncultured Pirellulales bacterium | reverse complement strand
CGGTAATCAAGCGGCGGTTTTCTATCCCCGAGAAGAGCACGATATTTAAAGTCCTCTCCTCGCTTCTCTTTGAATTCTTTGTTGATTTCTTCCAGTTCCGCCGGTTCCATAAAAATATCAACGGCCGTAAGAGCCATTGTCTTAGAAGCAACCATCATACCCTTGACCCCTATGCTCATTCCGCCGACAGCCACCACCTGCCAAGTATGTGCCGCCGTCCCCGGCACCCACGTTGCCGTATAAAGACCTGCCGTGGGAACAACCCAGCTTACGTCACCAACGTCCGTTGAGCCTTTGTTCTTCCTGAATTCGTATGGCTCAATCTTCTCGGCTGCATCGAGAGGTTTACTGTTTTCACCGAGTGTTTTACTGATGGCCTCCGCAAAAACTCTTTCTTCGGTCGTATATGTCACCCCTCCTGTAAAACGCAGATTTCTATCCACTAATTTACTCAGGGCCTCATTTGCAAGTACATTGTAATTTCCGTGAATGACCTCGTAATCAACACGAGTTCCTGTCCCTTTTGCCGCTCCTTCTGCCGCTTTAACAACACGCTCCCATACATCCTCTAATCCTGATGTTTCATAATGTCGGACGTAGTAAAAAACCTCTGCAAAATCCGGAACAATATTTGGTGCCTGTCCCCCATTGGTGATAATGTAGTGAATGGACGCATCTGTAGAGATATGCTCGCGTAATAAATTCACCATATAATTCATTGCCTCGACACCGTCAAGAGCCGAACGCCCCCGCTCCGGTGCCCCCGCCGCATGTGATGATACTCCGTAAAACCTGAATTTACACGACCGGTTTGCACGTGTCGCATGTGCACTTGCATCATTCTTATCGTTCGGATGCCAGTGAAGTACCACATCAACATCATCAAACAAACCCGCACGTACCATATATACTTTTCCTGACCCTCCCTCTTCCGCCGGTGTGCCGTAAAGTCGGATGGTACCGCTGTTTTTGCTCTCGGCCAGCCACTCTTTTACTGCTATCGCAGCAGCCGTCGAACCGGTGCCGAATAAATTGTGTCCGCACCCATGCCCGGGTCCATTTTCTCTAAGTGCCTTGCGCTCCGCCACTGCATCCTGTGACATACCTGGCAGAGCATCGTACTCAGCTAAAATACCAACAACCGGCCTGCCCTTACCGTAGCTTGCAACAAATGCCGTGGGTATCTTCGCCACCCCAGATTTAATGGAAAATCCTTCTTTTTCAAGGGTTTTTTGTAAAAGTGATGAACTTTTTTCCTCTAAATAACCAGGCTCAGCAAACTCCCATATCTCTCTCGAAATACGGGCGTACTCAGGTCTTTTAGCTTCAATCCGGGCCACTATTTTTCTCTTGGCATCCTCGTTGTTATCGGATGAAAAAAGAGGCTCCGCAAAAGTAAGAGCGGCCAAAATTGAAAACAAATAAATCATCAATAACTTCATAAAAATACCTCTTGCTTAAAATGCGGGCGCAATACTATTGCTCGTCCGCAGTAGTTTCAATTTTTATTCGGTTATTGTCAAGAGATTGTTTTCCACTTCAGAAAACCTCTTTTTTCCCGGACCTTACCGAATGAATTATTCTGGTCTCGATTCGGCTTTTTCATTTTTTGTTTGTATAATTTAATTGAAGCCTGAGATTTTTATGTCCTTGAATTTTTAGGGGGGTAAAAAATGAGCTGCTATATTTACAAAAAACAAAAAGGTGCTGTGATGATAATCTGCATGATATTTCTTTGCATATTCAGCGCTTTGGCTATTTCAATGAGCTCATTCTCAGACAGCAACGTTCAGGTTGCCGACAATCAGCTAAAGGCAAACAGGGCTCTTGAAAGCGCTCATTCCGGCCTTGAGGTTATGAGATTCTGGCTCGGACGCGTTTATATGCCCGGAACAACAACACCAGAAGACAGATTCACCGTACTGGCAAACTTTATACAGGATGACCTGCAGGGTATTGAAAATATCCCGGTTACTGTTGATGCCGGCTGTATTGAATTAGGCGACCAATCAAATCCCGTAACGCTCGAAACAGCACCCAGTCGTTCTTTTGCTGCAACAATCCAGCCGACTGCAAATGTTGATGTGCTACAGATGGATATAACTGGTTCCGCACTGAACCTCCAAAAAACCATAAGAGTGAATTATAATTTCGGAACAAGGGCACATACCGTCTTCGACTATGGTGTCGCCACTAAGGGCCCTTTAGAGCTACAGGGTAACATCGACATGGACGGGGCAAATGTCGAACTCGATGCCGGCGTCTACATCGAAAGTGATAATGATGCCAACGCACTTTCCATCATTGGCAACTCTTCAATCGCAGGCGACGTCAGCATTACAAACCCTGACGCCACTGTTATACTCCAAGGTGGTCAGGCCTCAATTGGCGGCGAAACCGGCCAAGAAGCTATCGATAACCACGTAACTACCGGTGTGCCTCCAACCGAGTTCCCAGTACCAATGCCCGATTATTTTGAGCATTATGTGCAGAATATTTTTGACCCCAACACCGACACAACTACTGACA
>CAZTKW010000666.1:0-2530 GCA_964614315.1 uncultured Pirellulales bacterium | reverse complement strand
ATTCCCTCCGATAAACTTCTCATTGCTCTGTTCTTTCTCTGTCTTTTCTTTTCCCCTGGACCCTGTACCCTGGACCCTGAACCCTGTCACTCATCCGCGCTGCACGTCACCAGCGGGAACCGTATAACATGGAACAGCACATTGATCTTCTGGACATCCAGGCGGTCGGTATCGAACCGGACAGTGTACTGCACATCGTCCAGCTCGCACGTCCAGTAGAACGCCTCCTTCCGGCCCTTCCGGGCGACAAAGAACGCCTCGAGCGTCGCCCTGTCCGTCGCGCCGAGCCTGAAGTAAAGGTTCCACCGGCGCTTCGCGCTCGTCCAGAGCTGCACGCGCTCTTCGCCGGCGTCACCGAACTCGTTCACCGCCGTCCTGAACTCGGGCGACACCTCGTACACGTACCGCGGGTTGATTGCTGGAAAGGTTTCTAAAGCCATTTTTTTTTCAGTAGCGAGTAGCGAGGGAAAAGAATCCGAATTCGGTCTTTTGTTTTTTCCTCGCTCCTCGCTCCTCTATCCTCGCTACTCTCTTTTAAAGTATTTCCGCAAGCTGCCCGCGTCCCGGATATTTCCCTCCACCGCCCCGGGCGCCACCTCCGCCGCGATCCCCGCGATGACTTCCTGACCGTTACTCGCAAGGTACTCCTGGAAACTCGAAGCGTCCATCGTATGAAAATGTATATCGATGTTCTGCACCACGCCGCCGCCCGCGCCCCCGGACAACCGCACAGGCACCGCGCCGCCCGCCAGCGGGATCACCGCCTCCGGCCCGTGCAGCAGCGCCGGCGTCGGCCGGTCCACCACGCCGCCCTCCGCGAACGACTTGATCTTCCCCAGCGCGCCTCCGAACAGGCCACCCGCGAGCGTCGCGCCCACGCCAGCGAAACCGCCCGACGAACCGCCGCCGCCGCCCATGCCCCCGAATACTTTCTCCACCATCCGACGCGCGATCATATCCGAAAACGCCCGCAGATATGCGTCCCTGATATTCGTCATCAGGTCACGCCACAGGTCGCCGATGCTGTTGATCTCGCCTTTGAATGTCTTGAAGAACGTATCGCTGAACCCCTGCCGCAGCGAATCCGCCGTCTGCCGCCCCAGGTCGATCATCACCTGCGCGTCGCTCCGGAACCGCTCGAGCGCGTCACGCCACCCCATGTTCCGCGCCTCCGCCAGCCCCACCTCGTCCTCCGTGATGCGCCGGTTGATCTCAGCCTGTATCCTGTACTTCTCCTCCTGCGCCGTTTGCTCGTCCCTCAGCATCCGCTCGAGCTGCGCCAGGTTGAACGCAGAATACTCGCGCGCCTTTTTCTTTTTGCTCTCCCACTCCTCCTTATTGATCGCCGCGATTTTGTTAACGTATTCCACCTGGAGAATCTCCTTATCCCCCAGCCGTTTCTTGTCGTCCTCGAGCTCATACTTCGCCAGCCGCCGACGGTACTCGTACTCACCTTTCAGCGCCCGCACCGTCCGCAGCGTTAGCTCACGCTTTATTCCCTCCGCCGCCCGCCGCTTCTCCACCATCCCGTCCTCTATCTCGCTCCACTTACCGAACCAGCCTTTATACTTCTCCGCCCACCGATTCTGGATGCCTTCCTTCTCCCGCGCGATCTCGCGTTCGATACCCAGGGTATCTTCGCCTGCGGCGCGGACATACTCGAGTTCCTCGTTCAGCTTCTCCAGCCTGTAGCGCACATCCTCGTTGAGCACTCTTTCTTTGAGCAGCCTGGCTCTTTCGAGCCTCTTGTCGAGCTTCGCCGCCCCGCCGCCCGCGCCGCCTGCCCCGAAGTCGATCTCTCCACCTTCCGCACCCGGCGCGCCCGCTGCGGGTGGCGGTTTCCCACCGACCATCGACTCAGGCAACCATTTGTAATATTTGCCGTAAGCTATCTTTTTTCCTTGCGCTTCCACCTCTCTGAGAAACGTTTCTTCGAACTCGCCGCCTCTCCCAACGGCGGTTATATCCAGACGTATTCCCGACTCTCTCTCCATCTGAGAAATTTTGTGCATCAGGCCCTTGTAATCGTCCTTGAACTGTTTTTCGAGAATTGCCAATTTATGGATTCCCTCATAAACATCCCTGAGTTCTTCAGGCGTTTTCTCTTTTATATATTCGCGCATAACTTCAGGCCGGGCTTCCACGCCTTTTACTTTTCTCGTTATGCTCGTAAGGTATTCATCCGCTTTTTTATATTCACTCGCCATGTCGGTGAATATTTCTTTGGTTTCTTTTTCCGCTTTTTTCCCGGCCTGCCACAAGTTGTATAAATATATCAGGCGTTCCGTCGCCCATATCGCAGCATAGACCGCGGCGATGTATCCGCCGAATTTAATCGCGTTTATTATTCTCGACGACCGAGCGCCCGCAACCGCTGCCTTCTCCGTCGCGAGCCCGAACGCGATCATCGCGTTTTTAGTCGCGATGATTACCTTAATCAGTTTCCCGAATGCGAAGTTGATCGCCATGAGCACCGCGACGGCTTTTACCTCGTTCTTGTGGTCGGCCAGGAAGTTATAGACCTTCTTCG
>CAZTKW010000665.1:0-2531 GCA_964614315.1 uncultured Pirellulales bacterium | reverse complement strand
ATTTGAAATCCACGGGTGGGATAAAACGTAGCTGAAAGGAAATGATTATGAGCATAAAATAGTGCATCACCAAATGGTATAATGACGTAAGAATCCGGCATGGTATTGCTCTATTATGCTTTATTATTATTGTTGTTGTATCTATACATAAAAAGCTTATACGACACGTTCCTGCAAGTGAATTAATTGTTGTCCAAGGATGGTCCGAAGCAAATAGTCCCTCAAGTAGAACTTAATCCCAATACACCACAAAACAGTCAGGACGTAAACAGATAGCTCACTCTGGCATACATTCCTCATTAACCGGCAATGAGTTGCAGTTGACAAGCCAGTTCTGTGCTAAAGATGCCAAGTCAAACAGGTTGATCCGGCAATCACCATTCACATCGCCTTCAAGAAAATAACCGCAGAACTCGGTTCTGTAGGACACATAAATGTTATCGATGTCAGCGTTGGCATTAGCATCCTCGCCGTTTCTACCTGTGAATTCGACACGGTTCTCATACGGCTTATACGGATGATTCACACCACCAATTATCACGTTTTCGGCAACTGTCACCGTGGCTGGGTGGTTGGCGTCGTAAACATCAGGTGTAATCAAAACACTCACCAGACCTGTATCTCCGTCTGCACAGCGAAGATCGATCCGTGCCCGATGAAACTCACCACTGTCCAGATCAACATTCTCAACAGCAATTTCGATCGGCCCCTCATCCGGATACCATTGTTTATCCCAGCTGATGTATATTCTGTTCGCCGATTCCGACCCATTGCATGGCCACTGCTTGCATATATCAAAGCCGATCACAAAGGTGCCAGCCAAGGCCGGCTCGTCCGCAAGCAAGTCGCGATAGTAGTAATTGTGACATCCGCTTGTTCCGTCACTCGACGTCGGCAATAGCACAAACGAAAAACCGTCTCCATTATTCCCATCACCGAACATTCTAAAATCAAACTCCGCAATTATTCTGCTAAACGGGCCTTCCGCTGTTCTGTCAAATGTCGCCGAACTAAGGTTACTCGCTTCACCGTCATACAGCACCCTCAGAAACTGACCATCCGAATTGGCGTCCGGGCCAAAAATGTTCGGTTCAGTCGCTGAATGCACTTCGTCAGTATACGCACAGAAAGCATTAGCGCACGGATCAAAATCCTCACAAAATACATACTCAGGTAAAAACGATCCCTTGAGCACTCCACTCGATTCCCAGATTCCCCAGTGAGCCTCATACTCCGGCGGATCCTCATACACTGTAGGTTCCGCCTTCCATTTCTCATCAAACGCCGCAAACCAGAACATCTTCACGTTATTACGAGAAGCCCAGCACTGCGATTCGTAAAAATATCTCGCGGTATTCGCTAAAGATGGTTTTGCCGGTCCCCAATGCTCTCCTTCGCTGGGCCAACCTGTCTCCCCAATAATCACTTCCTTGCCCGGTCCAGCCTCGTTCGCATCCTCAAGAACAGTCGAATACGTCTCCACCAGCTTCTCTATCGCCCTGCTGATATGAGCGTGCTCGTGGAATGGGTAGATATTCACATAGAACACGTCAACTGCATCTAACACTTCCTGGTACTTGAAGCTGTCCCCGTTACGTTTGAATAGCGCATCCCACGGATCCGCTGTGGTCACGGGGATGTGCGACAGGTTGGCATCGTCGAGCCGTTGGCGCACTGTTTCAAGTGCCAATACAAGCTCGCAGGGGTCGATAGCGTCTTCCTTCCCATGTTCACCCCACCACAACTCTTCATTCCCTACCACTGCTACGTCAACATACCCTGCCTCTGCCTTTTCTATCAGGTTATCAATCTCCTCAGTTCTAAGCTCCTCGTGTCTTATCCACGCCCCCATTGCAACCTTCAAACCAAGCTCGTTTGCTTCCTCAGGGATGTCCTGTAATCCCGACGTGGCACTAAAACTGCGCACCCATTCTGTGTACGGTGCCACAATCTCCAGCCTTTCCCTTATCTGTTCGATCGGAACATAGTCAGGTGGTCGGTTTCCATCTTTGTAGGGACTAAAACAAAGACCGTACATGCCAAAATCAGGTTGGCCAGACCAAGCATCGCAGAAACTTCCACAAAAGCCCACCTTCGCCCCACCCGCTACAGCGAGTACTACAACCGCAAGACCAAATCCTCTGAACATAGACATGACACTTACCTCCAACAAATATCCTTAACCGGGGATTTCCCATATAACATTGTATATCCTTGCTTAGCTACACCGCTGAGCCTTGTGGTCTTCCGCGCCACATCCACAAAATTGTTCGGACAGACTGTTTCTTTCTGTATAAGAAGTTCCCGTTGCTTCTTCAATAATCGCCCAATCTTTTGTGTTGTACTTATATGAGCTTACGAAGAACCTGTAAAGTTTTTAAAACGGCAAGTCTAGGGCACAGGGGGCGGTATATTATTAAAAACTTTTGCTTTTATGGTGAATATGGCGATATATAAATATGGCAGTCGAAGGAAGCATAAAAGAGAAATTCAAAAAGCTGTGGAAATATTATATCTGGCAGAGCTTTTTG
>CAZTKW010000664.1:0-2535 GCA_964614315.1 uncultured Pirellulales bacterium | reverse complement strand
CGGCTGCTTCAATGCTTTCGCAACATCATCAAGACTCCAGATACGCACTTCATTGATACTCTCAACCGGCAGGCTCTTAAAATCCCCGCTGTAAGAATTAACCTCATCAGGCATTATCTCAGAAAGAACAACATACTCTTTACGCTCACGGTCAGTATTTAACTGCATCGAATCGTGGAACAGGTATCGCAGAAAAAAAGGCATATCCGTCATCCAGTTGCGCCCCCAAGTCTCCAGAAAATTCCGAGTCGCAGGAACAAATGTCAAACCCGCAAAGCAAACATACCGGCCAGGCCGGTCATACTGACGGGAATATTCGAATACCGGCCGGTTAAGAGCCACCGTCGCTGTTTCACGCTTCAACTCCCCGTCCCGATAAAAACTCAGTTCTGCCTTCTCCCCGATTTGTTTCGTCTCAATCGCCTCGCTCATATGCAGCGTCATTTCGTAAATCTCTACCATCCCGTCATTGTCAATCTTGTAATCATCCACTCCGGTAAGAACATCCCCAGCCTGCAGTAATGTCTCGACCGAACTGTGCATCATCGTATCGACCACTATGATGCCCTCCGCTTCCGCCGGAACCTTAAGATAATCCTTATAGCTTGCGCTGTGCAGCCCCGGATAAAGGATGACCCCAAGCGTCCCGAAGCCGTCATATTTCCCGTCCTCGATATCAGTAAGAAAGTGACTCATGACCGTCGTCGGAATCAGGTACCCTACATTCTCCGCCTGCATCAGCCCCTGAAACGCCACCCCCACAACCTTACCCTCCTGCATTACAGGCCCCCCGCTGTTGCCGGGATTAATCGCGGCGTCCGTTTGTATCACAAGATGTGAATCCGCCCCGCTGTGAACGTAAGTGTCCATCTGTATCCGTGAAACAACTCCCTCAGTAACCGATATATGGCTGCCGCCAAGAGGAAAACCGTATGTCGAGACAATAGTGTTAACCTGCGGAAGCCCTGCCAGCTCCAATGGCACGGTGTCGTCGAAAAAACTCTCGTCTTCCACGGCGATTGTCGCAAGGTCACAGTCATGACCGATAAACTCGACACGAGCCCTGTACCGTTTGGCGATATTTTCCTTTTTAACCTCAAGGTATTTGTTGTCGCTGACATTGTGTGCATTGGTAAGGATTCTTTGCCCTTTGATAATAAACCCCGTTCCTATCCCCTGGCCCATCGGGTTTTGCTTCCACGGCGTCGTATAGTCGAAGCTCTGGCTCACGCTTCGAATCATCACTATCGACTTGTCCAGCCCCGGCTTCTCCCCGGCCTCCGTTACCGCCCCCCCGCCGAAAAGCACACAAAACAAAACACACGCCGCCAACATCCGCTTTATATACAACATTTTCCAGCCTCCAAAAAAATCCTCAAACTCCGGTTGCAGCCGTTCGCCGCTCCGACACTAAGATTCTTACAATAAACTACCCTCCTGACCCCAAAAGTGCAAGAAACTTTTCCCCCCTACGGTCTGCCTTATGATTTTATCTTCTCAGCCTGCGACGCATTCGAACGTCCCTCAGTCATATGTGACAGAAACTTCTGATATATCTGTTCTGCCTGCTCCTGCGAGATTTTTGGCTCGGGCGGTTTCGGCCGCACCCGACCGGCTGTTTTTTTACTCTTTCTGTTCGCAAACCGAAACTTTTTCTCCCTGTCGACGGCCCCGGACAGTTGTCGCTCTTTTCTTAACAACTTGTGTGAAATTTACGGCAAAATTCTTGTGTTGCAATATATCTTTATGTGAATGGGATTTAGTTATGATTAAAGTCCGACAAGTAGCAGGATTACATCTAAGATAAATAATAAAACTATCGTTGCTTCAAGCACAACCATCCAGAAATTAACCCAGTCCTGCCGGAGTAACTGGTAAAGGTCGCCGAGCGTCTTAATCTTCTCGCGTATAACGCGGTACCAGTCGGCAAGATGGAAGCGGTTGGAAAGATTGGTATATATCTTTGTCAGATGTCAGTCGCCGAAAAATTTTGTTATGTTGGATAGCTCGTCACTAAAGCGGGCAAGATCCACGCGAATCTCACGAAGATTTTGTTGTATCTCTCGACTGATGGAATAATTTTGTTATGATTCTCCGAGAAGTTCGGCTACCGACTGGCGCTTCATATCGTATGCTATGTCAAATGCGTAGATATACACCACTTCCCCGCAATACCCCGCCTCCTTATGGTTCTCTTCGGCAAAATTATGGTTTTACCCGTTTTCATTGGTCCCCCACAGCCGTCATTTCATTAAAAATTACTTCCTGAATAGCTATGGACCCTTGCTTGACTGTCCATAGTTATAATCTGCTAACATTAACGCGGCGGCCTCCGCGTCGTTTATTGCTTAACGTTTTACGTCCGTTTTGGGTCCTGTTACGTTTCCGGAAGCCGCTTTTTCTTGCCCGCTTTACTCTGCTCCATCGTGGTTTTTCCATATGTATTGTCCCGAATTAATATTATATTTTTCTCAAACTGCAATTATACAGCCGGTGCCGATTGCCGCTCCGACACTAAGATTTTTCGAATAAAGT
>CAZTKW010000663.1:0-2537 GCA_964614315.1 uncultured Pirellulales bacterium | reverse complement strand
CGAAAGTAGTGGCTGCCTGGTTGCCCTGGAAGGCGCCGGGACTGGAAGTGCCGAAGTATACATCGTGGCTGGTCGCACCGGAACCTGCTGACCAGCTTAAGTCGGCATCTACAGCTATATCAGCAGCGCTATCAGCAGGGCTAGGAGTGCTTGCCGCTGCCGGGGCTGCCACTGTTGTCGTAAAGCTCCAGACGTTACCTGTCGTTGTTCCTTCGCCATTGACCTCGTCGATGCGCCAGTAGTAAGTTATATCGTAACTTAATGTGCCCGGGTCAAATGTGGCTGCGGTCTGGTTGCCCTGGAAGCTGCCGGGACTGGAAGCACCGAAATATACATCGCTTGATGTCGAACCGGAACCTGCCGTCCAGCTAAGGTCTGCGGTAATACTTACGCCTGTAGCGCTATTAGCCGGACCTGGATTAGTAGCCTGTCCCGGAGTTGTCGCACCTCCGCTTGTATATGTTACGATAAGTTTGGGGCGTATAGCTGTGTTGCTATCTTCAGTTGAAGCAAATGTTCTATAGCTGTCAACAGTTGCCACATCATCAGAATTTATCAGCATACCATAGTTGCTCGCAGGTGCAGCTACCCAATCGGCTACCATATCTGTAACATCCCAGGTCTTATATTCATTATCAGTATCATCGACCGACTGCGTATCTTCGGCAGCAGCAATATCACTTTGTCCGCCATCGGCGCCGCCTGTCCAGCTATTTGTGCCATCATAAGTATTCCATGTACAGGTAGTAATATTAGGATCGACACCTGTAATCTTATGTACACTGATATCATAAGAGGAGTCAACATCACTATCGGTCTGATACAAATAGAGTGTTGCTTCGGTAACATTGGCATCGGTCGGGATGTCAGTAAGATCCCAGTCGATGATAATAGTGTTGGCGACCGTATTAACTGGCCAGGTGTAGGTGTTTAATATAGTAGAACTTGAGTAGTTATCATCGCCGTCACCACCAGCATCATTCCATGTATCTTCTATGGTCCCGGGATAGTCGGTGCCAGCAGCATCACCGAATTCTTCTGTTACCGATGTTGTATAGTTGGCGTATATCGAATAAATATAATCATCCTGTGTACTGCTTCCAAACGGATCGGGCATTCCTCCGGACCATGCATCGGTAGAGCTTGCTCTGCCTGGTGTGCCAACCTCATAGGCAATTCCGGGATTAGTCTCATAAACCCATGCAAGCCATATCTTTGTACCGGATTCCACAAAGACCGGACTGTTCAGATCGATGGTTTGCCAGCCGGTCGTGCCGCTTACCGCAGTGGTTGCGGTGACAGCTATCCTGTCATTAGGCTCTGTTGCGCCAGTATAAACGCCCAGGATCATGTCATCGCTTCCGCCAACATGGTACATCGCAACACTTTGGATGGTACCATCTTCAGACATCGTAAACGGCATAGCGCGTCTAAGCTCAGTCGTTGTTGTACTCCCAAAGACAGTTGTATTACCTACAGTTGCCGTGCTTTCGGTTTCGGTTGTGAAACTCCAGACGGTGCCGGTAGTTGTTCCACCGGCATTTATTTCATCGATACGCCAGTAATAAGTCGTATTAGCATCCATTGTTCCGGTATCAAACGTAGTAGCTGTTTGGTTGCCCTGAGAGGTTCCGGGACTGGAAGTGCCAAAATATACATCGTGACTTGTCGCACCTGAACCTGCTGTCCAGCTAAGATCGGTAGTAGTATTTACATCTGTAGCGCTGTTGGCTGGGCTGGGACTGCTTGCCGCGCCAGGTGCTGATACTACCGTAGTAAAACTCCAGACGGTACCGGTTGTCGTACCGGCTGCGTTGATTTCATCGATACGCCAGTAGTAGGTCGTATTGTTACTCATTGTTCCGGTATCGAATGTCGTAGCGGTCTGATTGCCCTGGGATGTTCCGGGGCTAGTGGTTCCAAAATAAACATCGCGGCTTGTTGCGCCTGAGCCGGCAGTCCAGCTAAGATCTACAGTAATGCTTACGCCTGTCGCGCTATTAGCCGGGCTTGGACTACTTGCCTCACCTGGCGCTCCAGCAGATACTGTTGTGAAACTCCATATGTCACCGGTAGTTGTACCTTCGCCGTTGATCTCATCGATTCGCCAGTAATAGGTTGTACTATTGCTCAGTGTGCCAGGGTCAAACGTTGTTGCCGTCTGGTTGCCCTGGTCCTCGCCAGAATCGGGTGTCGAATCGGTTCCGAAGTAAACATCACTTGAAGTAGAGCCTGAGCCGGCAGTCCAGCTAAGATAAGCGGTAATACTTACGCCGGTAGCGCTATTAGCCGGGCTGGGACTGGTCGCCTTACCGGGAGCGCCCGATGATAAATTAACCAAATCCAGTACATCATCAATCCAGTCGTCATCGTTAGGGTCGGTTGCTCCGACGTAGGAAGGGAACGTTACGCCGCTGAGATATGGGTGTGAACCGCCTATTCCTCCGTCAGCTATTGTGGTTGTGCCCTCCATCACATGAGTGCCGTCGGTTTTATAATCGCTGCCGGTCTCGTGCAATCCCGTTGTCTGGCTTGCG
>CAZTKW010000662.1:0-2544 GCA_964614315.1 uncultured Pirellulales bacterium | reverse complement strand
CTTAATTGCTGCTGTATATACGTTTAACCAACAAGGGGGGGCGTATATGCACAAACTTCAGGCCGTGAGGGTTGCAACTCTCACGGCCCTCCTTTTTAAAATCTATACTATGTTCTTAAAATCGGCCCCATATCCTCCACTACCTCACCTGGTTTTACTCCTTTTATGCGACTCATCTTAGCTATGGCCTTGTCCTGCAATGCTCCAGGCTGACGGCCTTTATCCAGCATTTCCTCTAAAGTTATCCTGCCGGTGTCATAAAGATTCCAGAGATGCTCGTCGAGAAGCTGCATTCCCAGTTTCTTACCTGTCTGAATGCTTGAATCAATTCGGTAGGCCTTATTCTCACGGATAAGATTGGAAATAGCAGGTGTCACAACCATAAACTCGTATGCGGCAACCCTTCCCCTGCCAGTCGTTAAAGGACAAAGAGCCTGACTGAGAACCGCGATGAGGTTGGTGCTTAGCTGTGTACGAATCTGCTCCTGCTGGTTCGGCGGAAAGACGTCGATAAGCCTGGTGATAGTTCCTGCGGCGCTTGTTGTATGTACAGTGCTGAAAACAAGGTGGCCGGTTTCTGCAGCCCTAATGGCGGCTTCAATCGTTTCAAGGTCACGCAATTCACCAACCAAAATAACATCAGGGTCCTGTCTTAATACACGTCGGAGGGCTTCGTTGAAACTTGGGACATCAATGCCGACTTCCCGCTGGTTAATAATAGATTTCTTGTGATTGTGATAGTATTCTATCGGGTCTTCAACAGTAACTATGTGGCGGTCGAAATTTTCATTAATATAGTTTACCATACAGGCCAGGGTGGTCGTTTTACCACTTCCGGTCGGACCTGTAACCAGAAACAATCCCCTGGGTCTTCGACACAAAGCCGAACAAATTTTCGGCAAACCAATCTCTTCAAACGTCATAATTTTTGTCGGGATAAGGCGTAAGACCAGTGTGACATTTCCCTTTTGTTTAAAGATAGCAACACGAAATCTTGCGGCATCGCCAAATGCAAAACCAAAATCAGTTCCACCCTCCTCCTGAAGTTCCTGCTGATTTCTTTCAGGGGTAATACTCTTCATTAAACTAACGGTATCATCAGGGTCAAGTACCTTTGTTTCCAAAGACCTGAGACCGCCGTGAACTCTAAAAACAGGAGAGCGGCCAACCGTAAGATGTATATCCGAAGCACCCTGTGTAACACAGGCATGCAATAAGCGGTCCATATTGACTGTTGCCATTTGAAAATCCTTATTAACTTAATTTTGTTTAATCCGAACCGGTGTTTTCGACCTGACAAATTTTGACGACTTCTTCCGGCGTCGTTATTCCATGTAATACTTTAATCCTGCCATCATCCATCAGTGTCCTCATACCGCTTGCTATGGCCGCTTTTCTCAATTCAGTAGTAGGTGCCTTCGAGAAGGCAAGTTCCCTAAGTTCGTTGTTCAACTCCACCATCTCAAACACGGCGAGGCGACCTTTAAAGCCGGTACCCTGGCACTGAGCACAACCCATACCTTTGTAGATGGGAGTTTTTTCAGTATCTTCCGGAGTAATATTCATCACTCTCAAATAATAGGGGTCGGGCGCCTGGTCTATTACTTTGCAGTTTTTGCACATAACCCTTACAAGTCTCTGTGCCATTATAGCTTGTATCGAACTGGCCACAAGGAAAGGCTTGACGCCCATATCTACCAAACGGGTAATCGCACTGGGAGCATCATTTGTGTGCAGAGTACTGAAAACCAAGTGCCCTGTAAGCGCAGCCTGAATCGCAATATCGGCAACAACACCATCACGAATCTCTCCGATTAGTATGATATTAGGTGCCTGACGCAGCATTGATCTCAATATCCTCTCAAATGTCAAATTGATATCTTCTTTGACCTGAACCTGATTCATTCCATCGAAGTTGTATTCGACGGGATCCTCTGCGGTAATAATTTTTTTGTCCGCCTTATTGAGTTCCTGCAATGCTGCATATAGTGTCGTGGTCTTACCACTACCGGTGGGACCAGTAACCAGAAAAATGCCGTTGGGCCTTTTGATTATTCTCTGAAACCGTTCATAATCCTCCTGCTCAAAACCAAGCGATTGAATACCGATTCTGACGGCATCAGGTCTTAAGATTCGCAACACAACACTTTCACCATGATTTCCCGGCAAAGCAGAAACGCGGAAATCGATATCATCGTTTCCAATAGTACGTTTGATTCTGCCGTCCTGGGGCAATCTTTTCTCCGCAATATCCATACCGGATAGAATCTTTAGTCGCGTAATCATTTGTGCCTGCATACTCTTTGGAATGTTGTCTTTTTCCAAACAGACACCGTCAACCCTATACCTCACACGGACTCTATCAGCCATCGGCTCAATATGTATATCGCTGGCCCTCATATAGTATGCGTTGTCTATTATCAGATTTACCAACTTTACAATAGGTGCATCATCAAGCTCACCTGCGGCCTGGGCACGAAGGGCTTGAGCCTGTAACTCATGACCGGCCTCGGCAAGTTCGGCCGCTGTAGCATCAATACTATG
>CAZTKW010000661.1:973-2546 GCA_964614315.1 uncultured Pirellulales bacterium | reverse complement strand
AGTGAAATTAACTACGACTCAGATGCTTCGCAAGCACTGAAAGACAAATTATCGAAAGCACAAACAGAACATATCAACTCTATTGTTCAGCCGTTACAGCAAGAACTCGACCTGTATCTGACGCCTCGCTGGGCTGAAATATTGAGGCTATGTGGGCTCAGAAGTCAGCTTAAGCAGGATATTGAGTGTTTTATACACCATCAATTTGACCGAATTATTACAAGATTCTGTTATCTCCCAAATACCCTTCGTCTTGATTTTGATGCTAAGTTAATCGCAAACCAGGAAAAAGTTGTACACGAACTCCGAAAGGTCAAGGCAACACTTTGCTATTTGAAGGAAACGGCAACAAAGCAAGAAAGGCAAGAGAAACCTAAAGAGACAACGGAAACAGAGCCACAGGCTGAAAATATTTTTCGTAAAAAAGGAAATGTTTGGCAGGTAGTTTATGAAGAACGAGAGATTTTCCTTACAAACACAGTGGGGGTAAGATGTATTCACGCCCTTTTAGACCCTCGGATGCGAAACAAGAAAAGGTTGGCTTTGACACTTTATAGGAAAGCGACAACACAATATGAAACATCGGGCCTATCAGGATTAAGACTGGAAGGAACAGAAGACAGTGAAGCTGCGGGTTTGCTTCGTAATCGGAAGGCCGGGGGAAAAGCAGACCAGCAGGCAATAAAAGAGATTAAAGAGTACCTACGGGGCCTTATCAAACTTAAAGAAAGAGGCAAAGCTGGGCCAGAAATCGAAGAGAATATTAAAATGTTAGAGCAGTATCTTTCGGAGACAACAAAACCCGGTGGGGGAAGTGTCCAATTCAGTAATGACCTCTCAAGAGCAGCTAAAACTGTCGGCAAGGACATAGCAAGAACTTATGATGAGATAGAAAAGGCACATAGACCACTGTGGTTACACTTTGTAAACTCTATTAAAACTGGTATGTTTTGCATTTATAATCCCGAAAACAACAAGATTCATTGGGAATTATAAATAATTTTGAGACTGTAGCAAGGTTACAGAGTGTGCCGCTTAATAGGCAATTCTGACTTATAACAGAATTATGCGGAAACCAAGGGCTGGGGCTTGAATCCGCTATATCCGGATGCCAAGAGTTGCGATTAGATAGCTTGAACGCTATATAACTCATTGTAACCAAACGCCTTAAGTGTTATTTACTCTGTAAAGCTACTACAGTCTCATAATTTTTCTTCATTTCCCACTTTCGACACGTTTTGTCGAATTTCGACACCATTTGTCTCCCCTATACTTACAGAAGTACCAAGAAAAGTATTTCGTAATACAGGAGTTACAAAATGGTAGATACAAGCCTTTTAACCGTGAGCCATATAGCAGAGTGGCTAGCCGAACCTCCGCAGCGTGTAGCCTATGTAATCAGAAAGTGCCGAATTAAACCTGTTCAGCGAATAGGTCTTATTCGCCTTTTCAGCGAAAGCCAGCTTGAAGCTATTAGACGAGGGCTTTACGACATTCAAATTCGGCAAACACCTATTCAAAAACAACCAGCCGCTATAGGGGCTTGATATGGCAAAAAAAATTATAGTTTCAA
>CAZTKW010000661.1:0-963 GCA_964614315.1 uncultured Pirellulales bacterium | reverse complement strand
ATCCCTGCCCTCATTGACACAGTGGAGTTTCATCCAACCAATACAATGCAGAAGTGCTTACTGGCCCACCTTCGAGAGATAGGTGACCCGAAGTGTGAGAGGGTTACCAGTGCGCCAATGCTTTTGAAGGTGATGGGACACGACCGCTCAAACTGGTACAAATGGGGGAATTTGCAGGGGTTTAAGGGGTGGTGGAGCAGAGCACTTGAAGACCAATTGACAGGCGACACGCTCCGCAGGGTTCATTTGAATCTGGCGAAGTTGGCCCAGACACAACGAGATTCGAGCATCATCAAGCTTTTTCTGGAGAGATTCGACAAAGAGTATAAGCCAGCCACGCGGCTGGAGCACAGTGCTGCAGAAACGGCAAACGACCGGCAGATTCAGGCTGCGATTGAACGCAGCCAAGAGCGTGGAAGGCAGACACGTGCCAAGCAGGTGGAGAGCAGGGTCAAAGACACAGCAAACAGCCTGCCTGCCAGCACAGAACAGCCAGACAAGACAGAGAGGAGTGAAAATGTCAATGGTTCAATACGTCCCGAACAGGCCGACAACTAAAGTACGGAGATTTGAGACCGTGCCGAGGTATCAAACTGGTTTCAGTGGCACGGCAAGAGATAGAGCGTTGTATTTGGTTAATTAACTTACATCGCCAGCCTTTTTTATTAGCAGAAAGGATATGTAATGCTGGTTTGGGAATACAATCTAACCGACAAAACGGTACTGACTGATAAATCTACCGGCGAGGAAATCGCACGGATAGAGGTTAAGTCTTTTGTTCAATATCCAGACCATACCGCCGTCAGATTAGGCATAGATGCACCGCAAAGTATTCATATTTCCCGACCTCAGAATGGAAACAAAGAATTGGAGAACCGGAAATGTCCGCGCACTTCAAAATCCACAAATTCGTCCGATTAGGGATTAGCCCCGACCAGTTTACGCCGGACGAATGGCAACAAT
>CAZTKW010000660.1:0-2548 GCA_964614315.1 uncultured Pirellulales bacterium | reverse complement strand
CCAGAAGTGCTGTGGACATGCTCAAAAAAAAGGCAAAATCGGCAGTGGTGGTTTTAGGTTTTGCCGATGACGGCAAAGCCACTCTGCTGGCGGCGGTAACAGAGGATTTGATAAAGAAGGGCTTAAAAGCGGGCGATATAATCAAACAAATCGCCCCTGTAATTGGCGGCGGCGGCGGTGGAAGACCGCATATGGCGCAGGCTGGTGGAAAAAATCCCGAAAAAATCGATGATGCCCTCGCCAAAGCCTTTGAAATGATAAAGGAAAACCTGGTTAACATTTAATAACCTGTCCGAACTTAAAAGTAAATCAGACAAATACACAATGATTAGCTTTCACTGTAAAAAATGTGGTAAAAAAATCAAAGTCCCCGAAGAAAACGTGGGCAAAAAGGGTAGATGCCCAAAATGCAGGACCATAGTTGTTGTTCCAAAGCCAAAGGCTCCAGCACCGGCTATAAGCCAGAGTGATTTGGACTCAGAAAAACAGCCCGATATGCCCACACCTGTCGCTGATACCACACAAAAGCACGAAGCCGAAAGTCCACAGACAAGCTGGGATGACGCTTTTGCACAAACCATTGAAGAGGCACAGGATCATGACGATAGAATCCAGGAACAACAAGAACAAGAGCAGGAAAAAACCGAACGTACCGGCCAGCGCAAACTGCCATGGTTCATTGACTTCTTTTTGTATCCGATAAGCTTGCCCGGCCTGATAAACATGGGAGTTTTCTCTCTGCTTCCTGTTTTGCTGATTGTGCGAAGGCTCTACCCCGTCCCCTTTATTTGGAGCTTCCTGACGCTTATTATTACTGTCTATATATATTATTATTTTGTTGAGTGCATCTATGACAGCGCTGCCGGCGGCACAAGGTCGCCGCGCACCATTCCTAAAGTCCTTGAGATTAGTGATGTGTTTTTACGGCTGTTCAGTGCAACCGGGTGTTTTTTCGTCGTCTTTGGGCCTGTTCTCCTCTATTTCGGCTTTACAAAAAGAATAGACATCTTCTTTTGGCTCTTGATTACTTATGCGGTTTTCTTTTTCCCAATGACTTTGCTTGCGGCTGTTACGTTTGATTTTACTCGCGGCTTCAGTCCCCTTTTATGGTTTATGTCAATATTCAAAACGTTTTTACAGTATATAGGACTTGTTTTAATTGTCTGCGCGCTTGTCGGACTGGTTGTATGGCTCGCTTCGGTTTTCCACGATTCTCGAATTTTAGCTTTTATTGTTAGCGTCCTTCTCATTTACCTGATAATGCTGGTGGCACATCTGTTCGGAAGGTTCTACTGGAGGTACAAAGAAAAACTTAACTGGGAAGTCTAAAGTTCGCTTGTGGCAGGTGCTCTGGCGGAACGGCTTGAGATGAAAATAATGGAGAGGAAGCATACTTCGTGATTAAGTTTCGCTGTAAAAATTGCGGAAAAAAATCAATGCCCCTGAAAAGCACGTGGGCAAAAAAGGCAAATGCCCAAAATGCAAAACTGTACTTGTCGTACCTGAACCGGATAACCAAATTTCGGACGAGAGTAAAAGTGGCTCAAAAACTCTCACTTTAATCCCGCCAATTGTGGATGTCCCCACAAAGCAGGAAACTCAAAAACCATCAGTCGAATGGGACAACTCCTTCGAAAAAACTGTTGAAGAGGCAGAGGACTTCAAGGATGAATTAGAAGAAGACCACACCGAATCTCCCGGCAAACGCAAATTGCCATGGATTCTCGATATATTTTTATATCCGATTAGTTCTCCCGGCCTGACAATTCTCGCAATTATTATAGGAATACCGCTCGTATTTCGTATTGTGGTGAAGTTACTAAGCATATTAATCCTTCGATTCCCCCCTTTGCTTGTATTTCTGGCACTGTTCGTACCTATAGCTTTCATCGTAAGAATTGTCATGGGCTTATATCTGTACTGGTATTTTTGTGAATGTATCCGTGATAGTGCTGCCGGCGGCTTGAGGGCGCCGGAAACTATGGGCGGTGCCCCGGGACTCGGAGATATGTTTTGGCAAATGATTAGAGTTGTAGTTTGTTGCGCCTTCTTCTTTGCGCCTACTTTGATTTATTTTATAAACACCAGAGAAATTGACATAATTTTCTGGTCACTTCTGGCTTATGGTGTTTTCTTTTTTCCAATGGGCTTGCTGGCAGTTATTTTGTTCGATTCCTTTGCTGGACTTAATCCTTTCCTGTTCATCGCCTCAATCTTCAGTACTTTTTTCCAATACTGTGGCCTGATTATTCTCTATGGGCTCCTCAGCTTTTTGTTTATAAAAACAGCCTCAATTTTGCCGCAGTCTTTGATTTTGGGCTTCATTTTGGGTATAGTTTTCATTTATCTGCTGATTGTTGCCGCACACCTGCTCGGCAGGTTCTACTTTCGATATCAGGAAAAGCTCTACTGGGAAGTGTAACTGTTGGGTACGTTTAGAGCCTATCTGAATAACCGAGTCGTTATGAGACCGAGCGAAAAGTTCGAGGCCAAGGCGGCTGTCCCGTGAGGGATGCCTCACGGCAGGGTAAAATCGCCGCAGGCGTAA
>CAZTKW010000659.1:0-2551 GCA_964614315.1 uncultured Pirellulales bacterium | reverse complement strand
TCACCACTGAATCAGGAGCAACGCCTCCCGGTCAGGCAAGTAATCCAAGCCCGGCCGACAGCGCTACCGATGTAAGCATAACCGCCGACCTTAGCTGGGTAGCCGGGACCGATGCCACAAGTCACGATGTGTACTTCGGCACTTCCAGCCCCGGCGCTTTCCAGGGTAACCAGACGGCCACGACTTATGACCCCGGAACAATGGCTGAAAGCACAACCTACTACTGGCGCATTGATGAGGTCAATGCCGCCGACACTACTGCCGGAAATGTCTGGAGCTTCACCACGGGCACGGCACCGGCAGCATTCCTGCAGGACAGCGGCACTGACGGAATAGTGTCAATGGAGTCAGATAACTATGATAACAACGTATCACAGGGTGGTCATGATTGGACCTTCGTTACAACTCCCACCGGCTATACAGGCAGCGGTGCGATGGAGGCCACTCCTAACACCGGTACTAATAACGATACCGTCTATGCAACCAATAGTCCTCGGCTGGACTTCCAGGTCGATTTTGTCAAGACCGGAACACACTATGTCTGGATTCGAGGTTATGGCGCCAGCGGCAATGACGATTCCTGCCATGCCGGTCTTGATGGAGCGGAGATAAGTACGTGCGACAGGATCAGTACTTTCTCAACATCGTATACCTGGTCCAAGGCAACTATGGACAGTGTCGATGCGACGTTTAATGTAGCATCTACAGGTGTCCAAACCGTAAATATATGGATGCGTGAGGATGGCTTTATTGTTGATAAAATTGTCCTGACGACCAATTCGGGCTACACGCCGACGGGCGACGGCCCTGCCGAAAGTCCGCGCGGCGGCGGTTCTGCTCCGGGACAGGCAGGCAGTCCAAACCCGGCTGACAGCGCTACCGATGTAAGCATAACCGCCGACCTTAGCTGGACAGCGGGGACAGATACCACAAGTCACGATGTGTACTTTGGCACTTCCAGCCCCGGCGCTTTCCAGGGTAACCAGACGGCCACGACTTATGACACCGGTACAATGTCCAACGATACTACCTATTACTGGCGTATTGATGAGGTCAATGCCAACGGTACAACTACCGGCACTGTATGGAGCTTTACGACCATCGTAGCGGCGCCCGGCCAGGCAGGCACCCCGAGCCCGGCTGATAGCGCCACAGATGTGAGCGTTGCCGCTGATTTGAGCTGGACGGCTGGTTCAGGTGCAACTTCCCACGATGTCTATTTCGGCACAACCAGTCCCGGTACCTTCCAGGGCAATCAGGCAGCAACTACCTTTGATGCCGGCACAATGGATTACGATACAATTTATTACTGGCGCATTGATGAGCTCAATGCTGCCGGCACAACAACAGGTACTGTCTGGAGCTTTACAACAACAGCTACCGTGCCGACAAACGAGTGCGATAACTGGCAGACGCTGCATCCCGAATGGATATTCTGTGATGATTTCGAAAGCACCGACCCGATGGTTGGTACCGGCAGGTATTACGAATACGACAGCGACGGAGGTGATTTCGTAGCCACAGCCGGTCTCGGAGTCGATAATTCCAAGGCGATGAGAACAATATATCAGTCCGCTGAAGTAGGTGCAGGAAGCTTCAAACTTGGATTTGGCAGAGTTCCAACCAGCTATTTTGACAAAGGGATTCGTAATACTGAAGACTTCAGTGAGATTTATTACAGGATTTACCTGAAGACCCAGGACGGCTGGCAGGGTCAGCCACAGAAACTCTCAAGAGCGACTGTTTTTGCAGCTTCTGATTGGTCACAGGCTATGATTGCCCATCACTGGGGCAGCGGACTATATTATATCGCTGTTGACCCGGTAAGTTGCGTGGATGCAAGCAGTCAGGTGGTCTGTGTTGGCTATAATGACTTTGCCCATATGGATTGGCTTGGCGGCCAGACAGGTACCACACCAATATTCGACTCCGACAATGATGATATCTGGCATTACGTAGAAATCCACGTCAAACTCAACGATCCGGGACAGGCCAATGGTATCCATGAGTGCTGGATAGATGGTACGTTGGACGCAAGACGAGATAACCTTGATTTTGTAACCTCTTACACAGATTATGCCATAAATGCTGTCCTGATTGAAAATTACTGGGACGATGGCGCTCCTGCTTTATTGGAGCGTTACTTTGATAATTTTGTGGTTTCAACCCAGCCGATTGGCGAATGGACTGGCGGAGGCCCGACCCCTCCGGGACAGGCTTCCAATCCAAGCCCCGCAGACACCACAACCGGCGTGAGTATTTCGGCTGATTTGAGCTGGACCGCAGGCTCAGGTTCTACATCAAGCGATGTCTACTTCGGAACAACCAGCCCCGGCACCTTCCAGGGAAACCAGACCGCTGCGACCTTTGATACCGGAACAATGTCCAACGATACAACTTATTACTGGCGTATTGATGAGGTCAACGCCGAAGGTACGACCACGGGAGTAGTCTGGAGCTTTACAACAATAGTTGCAGCGCCATCCCAGGCAAGTAATCCAGGCCCGGCTGATAGTGCTGCAAATGTAAGTATAACCACAGATTTAAGCTG
>CAZTKW010000658.1:2121-2555 GCA_964614315.1 uncultured Pirellulales bacterium | reverse complement strand
CGATTGAGTATTTGCGGTATCAAACCAATCCACAGCCTGTTTGGTCTTGCCCATTTTGCTTGCCAAAAAACCTGCGTAATAACTTGTAAGAGCTGTATTTTTATTGGGTTTGTCGTTATATTGTTGCAGGACTTCAATCCCATCTTTATATAAACCGGCATTGGAGTACTCACAGGCAAGCTCTACATAAAACTGTGGGTCATCCAGCAGGATATTGTCCAGTTCTTTCTTTAATTTCTGACTGTCTTTACTTTGCTCATCGAGTGTTAATATCAATTCATTCATAGCAAATGGACTTAATGCATCCAAATGCAAAGCGTGCTCGGCTGCTTGTTCGGCGGTTGCAAAATCACCATTCAATCTCAGAGTGGCAGCCTTAAGAGACCATAAACGATGATTAAGGCTGTTATGCTCTATTGCTTTATTGATATGTT
>CAZTKW010000658.1:0-2111 GCA_964614315.1 uncultured Pirellulales bacterium | reverse complement strand
GACAGGTATTCTTCAAAATAGACCGAGCGGTAGTAATGAAGGTAAGCGGATTCGTAGTCTTCTAATGCTTCTTCGACGAAGGCACGTAAATAGAATAGTTTTCCATTGTCCGGGTCGCGTTTCTCTGCGATGGCAAGATGTTCCAGTGCCGATTTGAAGTCGGCTTTTTTGATATCAAGTTCGGCCAGAGAGATGTGTGAACGGGAATTGCCCGAATCGCGTTTGATTGCTTCTTCAAAATAGGCACGGCCACGGTCGACGTTTCGGAATTTATAGCTTATATCGCCGGCGTGCCAGAGTTCATCTGTTGTTTTGATTGCCTCCGGTGCATCGAAGCCTTCAAGCGGTTCCGGTATAGGAAGTTTCTCCAGAGCTTTCGGTGAGTAGGAAACCAGTATGTTACCTTTTTTGTCCAGCAAAGTTAATTTAAAACTCTCCGGTAACTGTGAGGCGCCATTGATATCAATTTGCTGAACAAATGGCTTGGAGGGATCGATTGTTAAGCTCTTTTCAAAAAGCGTTTCTGTATTTTGAGTTAATCGAATAATTCCAGGTTCTAAAATAGCTGTTGAGTAGGCCCCGAGTTTGACTTTATCGCCATCAAATTCCAAATTCAAAGCGCCATTGACATTTGCATTTTTGAATGAACCAATATCACGGACCGGATAAAAGAACAGACTGAAAGACTTTACCTCGCCCGGCTCAATCCAGTGGTAATCCGGTTGGTTGTCGGAATATACTCCAACCTGCGGTTCAAAGTACGGACCCTGACCATCGGTGAGGATAGGTTCCCATATCCGCCCAAAAGGCGACGCTCCCCAGGTCCAAAGTTTTTTGCCAGGGGCTATATATCTGTTTGCAGTCATAACTATACCGGCAGCTTTGCTGTGGTCATATCCACCAAGAAAATCACCCTGTTCGGTCGCAAAGTAACTTGAAGCATTAGGGCTGTTTTTCCACCATGACAAATCGACTCCCTTATGAATCGGCCATCGCCAGAATTCATGCTTACCGTGTCCGGCCATTAAACGCGTCGGATAAATTGCCTGATAGCTTTCGTTGGCATTGACAGCAGTAGTGGCCCACATTTGAAACGAGTGACGAAGTGTCGTTGGATTTAGCAAGCGCATTTTGGCTTCGATAACACTTTTGCCCGGATGCAGCGTCAGCCCGACAATCCATCGCATCCTGAATATCCACTCGGTTTCTCCCACCCAAACCGTTTTGCTGCCATCGGAATTTTCGACTAAACGGTAACTGACAGGACTAAAACAAGTTGGGCGATGCCCATGTGGGAAATTCCATTCGATGCCGCCGGAAATCCAGGCGCCTGTCATCCCAATAAGACCCGGTTTGATAGTGGGCTGCCAATAGAAAAAATTGTATTCGTTTGTCTTGTCCTTAGCTCCGTGCAGCCGACCGCCGATTTCAGGTAACACGAGAACTCTGACAAAATCGTTTTCCAGCCAGCATGCTTTGTAGGTTTTATCGATTTTATTACTGGTCAGAATCTCTTTATATGTATAAGGATAAATATGGCCTTTACGACCACGAAATTCGGGATTGACTTCCGCCGGTCCGATTTCCCAGGTTGGAATCACCTTTGTTTCTTCCCAGACACCAACTTTTCCTGTTGCATTACAGACCGTCAAACTCAGAACTAAGAGCATTGTTGCAAATTTAAGTGATTTCATTTTTACTCCTTCAACATGTTGTTTATTTTTGAACTTTTATTTTCCCGAGATTGTACCATCCATCAGCTTCTTTGCCTTTTATTGCGAGATTGACTTTTGGTTCATCGGAGAATCTGTCGATGATACCGATTTGCAGTTCATATTTACCCACGGGCATATCCAGTGGAAAACTGCATCATCGTAAAGATTATCGCCCGGCAGCCAGGTTTTTATGTTTGCGTCTGTGACCAAAACTGCGGCTCTTTTATCATTTTTCAATCGAAGTGCCAAGCGAAAATTCTTATAACACGGTGAAACCCCTTTATTGTCCCACCAGGTGGTGAAATCAAGTTTGCCATTCGGCCGTACCTCCGAAGGATAGGTGAACTTGCGAAGCACAAAACGATACCCCATTTTTTTGAGCCATTCATCCACTAA
>CAZTKW010000657.1:0-2555 GCA_964614315.1 uncultured Pirellulales bacterium | reverse complement strand
TCAAATATAGTCATGAAAAACCTGTTATTCGCCGTCTGGAAAAACTCCTCGCGGCATAAAATCGGTCAGTTTGAGTTACTTAAAGTGTACGTGATAAACAATTTTCCTGCAGAACGGTATATATTCTTTTTCGATTTGGTCAAAATCATTATCGACATATTGTTCGAATAATTGCGTCCCAACAGCTCGATTCCACCGGACAGTCAGGGGGATATTTCTATCGGCGGCAATGGTTTTATGGTTTTCGCTGAGTGACCAGTTGCCTTTGAGGCCGTCCATCAGCAATTGATGATAGTTCTGTAGCCATTTACTATATTTTGCTTCCCGCAAAAAGCGCACGAGGGCATAGGATTGACTGTAAAAGGCCGTCACCGCCTCAGTCTCATTTGAAACGAGCACTTCTCCGGGATTTAAAGCTATTAATCCTTTCAGCGGTATTATTTTGTCTTTTATCAGCATTGCCTTTAATGCGCCCAATCGGCTCGTATTCAGGGCAGGCTCAAAATAGAACAATCCCTTTTCGTACCTGCTGGCTTCGAAGAGCATTGCAATACCTTCATCGAGCCAGCTCGGCAGACGATATTTGAAGTGCCTGCTGTTAAACTGATGCCAGCCTTCGTGGCCGAGGACTGAAAAGGTTCGCTCTCTGCCGATATTATATACGACGCAGGCGCCGTTCAGGTAATATGCACCTGCTTTTATCCTGCAGTACATCGGCGCAGCCGACCCTGCAAAATTCTTTGTGAAATCTTCCCACTGCAGACGTTCGGCAAAAAGATAAATAGTGAATCTTGTTGTCGTTGTGACAGGTCTTGGCAATTGATTTTGATAGCTTTGATACGCCGATTCGATAAATCCGGGGACCTGCGAAAGCATTAGGGGATCTAAAAGCGTCGTGAAAATGTCGTAATGAGCGGTAGTAAGTTTCAGTCCCGGGCCGTACTGGTTTTCCCAAACCTGAATAGATTTCATGGCCGGTAAATTCTGACTCTTCAAGTATTTTATCATGCCGGCTGGTGTATCAATTCTATCAGTGTTAGCAGTGCGAATCTGGGACCTATCTTCCAGACAGCCGCTTAAACAAAAAAATGTGATTACAAAAATTAATGCAAATTTTTTAATCATTACCTGTCTCTTTATTTTTTAATTTCTTTAAATTCTGCGCCGAATACATCGGCGGTGAATAGATAGACTTTCGTATCGGGGTCTTTCCATGCGTCAGGGGCGATTCCCGCCTTGTGTGCGCAGCAATACGAAAGAAATTCTTCTTTGCTCCAACCGGTTTCTGTTGCGACTTGAGGCAGGAAGCAGCCGGAAGCAAACCCTTTTTTTATATAAATACCGTCAATTCCAAGACGCAGGCTCAACGGCTCATCAGTCCGCTGTAGTGGTGACAGGACCGAGATTTCTATGTCCAGTTGCTCCAACTCATCGGCTGTTATGGGGTCGCCGAAAAATCGCGGATCGCCGGTCGATGAGGATTTTGCCATCTCGACAACCAGTTCAATCAAGGGTTTTTCGGAGGTAAACTGGCCGATACAGCCTCGCAATTTCTCTGCGTTTTGCAAAGTTACAAAACAGCCGCAAGGGGCATTTAGTTCGGTGTCGTCCGACTGAGGCTGAGGCATTTTGCCGCCGGTCATAACCGCCTCAACGGTATCGCGGGCAACCTTGAGGAGAGTTTGTTTTTGGACATCATTCATTTTTCAGTCTGCAAATATATGGCCGAGTTTTCTCATTAGATAAGCGAGCAGAGCGAGCAATATGATAACAACAAATGTCGCGATATTGAAATACTTTTCTATCAGGCGGCGTGCCCTCTGGCCAAAGAGATAAAAGAGCAGGGATTCGCCGCCGAACCTCATTGTGCGAAAAATAATGCTTATGGTCACAAATTTTAATAGTGACACTTGCGCCATTCCCCCCAACCAGCTAAAGAGCATATACGGGACAGGGGTAAGGGCCGAGATAGATATAGCCCAGAAATCGTATTTTGTATAAATATCGAGAGCAAGTTGAGCTTTTGGGCCAAAGCCAATTGTGTTAAATAAATCAACGACCCTTTCACCGCCGATGGCTAGGCCGATAGAAAATGCGATTGTACCGCCGAGAACAGAAAAGGCCGAACAGATAAGTCCGTATTTCAATGAATGTTTTGGCTTACCCAGGCAAAGGCCGACAACCAGCACGTCGGCTGGAATCGGCACGCATATAGGCTCGGTAATCGCAAGAAGTATAAGAGCCAATACACCAAAACGCGTATCAGCCCAACCGACTACCCAGTCATATAAACGCCTGTGCAGATGCCACCGGGCAACGGGTTTTTTCTGCTGTAATTGGTCTGCGGTATCATTCATATTGTCAGTCGCTGTATTTTTTGTACTAAAAATATAGGCAAATTGCTATAATGTCAACAAACATTACTAATACAGTTTGAAAACTATGGCTTTCAAAGAACAGATTACTGCTGTTGATGAGGGGCTATTGGTGCGAGCCCCTGCTAAAATCAATCTAAGTCTGCTGATAGCTGGCAAGCGCGATGACGGTTTTCACGA
>CAZTKW010000656.1:0-2559 GCA_964614315.1 uncultured Pirellulales bacterium | reverse complement strand
GAGACAACTCTGAGAGTTGCATCGCGAGTGCTACTTCGTGTAAACTGATTTCACTTATGATCGTGTCTGCGATGTGTGACACAGGAAAGATTCCGCAGAGAAAATAAGTACTTCACTGCGGAAGGCACCATTCACTGGCCATTTTCTTTCCTGGAAGGCGCTCATTATCATCACGTCTTAGATGGGCAGGAAGAAAAGGATGATGCGATGGATGATCAGTGGTTTGATGAAACGCCAGTAATCGGAGAACGCCCCGTTGAGGATCAGATCCGCCTCTTGGAGGAGATCGGCGACTTCCTTATGGAAAGCCCTTATGGGGATGAGCCGTCCATCTCTAGACGTGCAGGGAAGACCAAGCGCGCTTGGCAACACACCGCTCACGTTTTCGGGCACATCTCCCCAACGGACACGAGCTTGCTGCAAATTCGAGATGCTAGCAGCATTCCAGCGGACGAATCATTAACGGGAAAAGCGATCAAGATCACCCTTGATCGCCTTCGAGTCGCAAACTACCCCGGGAAAGGCGTTCATCACATTCTCTTTGACTTCTATGGAAGAAACCAACTGGTGGGTGGCGAAGTCGAGCACGTGCACTACGCGATGAAATGCCGGGCCCATGAAGGGGAATCGGCGGCTGTCATTGGTCTACCAATCTTCATCGGCCTAAACGTGGGCGGCGAGGGTGTCTCCTTCCGATGTTTCACTGTCAATCTCAAGAACGAACAGGATGAGAAACTACTCTCTTTCCTCGAATTGCCCGTATTTAGAGAGGGGCTTCGGTTAGCATCGACAACACAGCCCGCCCTCGCCCTGTTTTCGCAGATGGCCTACAATCTGACACTGGGTATCGCAAAACGGAATCGGAATATCCCCGTGCAGGAATTCCAGATGGGCCTGGACTTCTCAGCCATGCCTGCGCGAGCACGTCTATCCCCAGGTTCATACATCGCAGTACAGGTACCACAGACAGCCCTGGCGAAATGGCAATGGAGTGAGTGGTGCTATAACAGGCAAAGCGGACAAATAACTGGTGTCTCGGGCGTGCAGACCCCGATGCCGTTCAACTACGTCATGTTCAGTGTCAGCAGGCATGAGGCCGCATAGGGGGGCGGCGAAGCGGGAGGCAGGCAGAATGACGAAATGCGCGCCTGTTCGTGCAAGTACTGGTAGTGTTCACATCTCCGTTATTCCTTCGTTGCCCAAAGTGTTGCTTCTTATGTTGTATAGTCTGGGACACCGGGTGAAGCTTCCTATACAAGGATCGGCACGGAAGGCTGTGGCTTGTAGAGAGGAGATCTGATGCCTAGCGGTAAGGAAACTACTTTCGTATGCCCGCATTGCGGTAGTTCAGTTCAGGCTTCAGTACCAGCCACAGTGAAGTGCATTGGCAATACCTGCCCGTACTTCCACTCAGTGTTCAGCAAGCACAAGTATGGTGAGGCCAGACACCACTTGATCCATACCTCTAGCATCCGCCTTAAGCATCTCTTCCGACTAGCCGACAAGCGATGGGTTGTCTCATCCTGTCCGGCGGCAACTCCGTTTGAAGTGACAAGCATATTCGAACTGATTCACCCACGCGCCCTTCAAGTCATACAGGAAGGCATGAGCACAATGCTAGGCGTGCCCATGGTAGTCTGGACCATACTGGGAGAGGGGGACCTGCTCCAAGAGGAGTGTGCCGGTGAGGCTGCGTTGCCTGTAGAAGTTGCCAAGATCGCTAAAATGCGATTCGGGCGAGTGTATCCATACAGACGCTATGCTAACTACACCGACCAATGCAAGGTGATCAGAGATAGCGAGGATGGCGAAGCAAGATGCCTGGAGTACGAAGCAGAACTGACGAAGAGAGTTGTCAACTCCTCAGAAAGGCGAGCCATCCAGGATATCTGCTGGTCTGGCTTCGTCAACTTTGCGATCCCGATAGTCATAAACGACGTTGTCGTTGGCGTCGTTATCACAGGGCAAGTCACCCGCGCAGATAATGACGAGATGACCAAGGACGCAGGGGACATGGACCGGCAATCCGGTAGCACAGTGGGTGCACCTGCGACTCTCAGCTCGCAGGGTGGCGAAGAGTGGCCAGAGAAAAACCTCAGAGAACTCTTGCCGTATATTGAAACGATTTCTGAAATAGCAGCAAACAGGTACTGGGCAGAACGTCGTTTCAGGGACCTGCAGTTCTTCTCAGAGATCTTCTCCGCATATGCTGTTGTTCAAAATGAGGAATCGCTCTGGGAAGTCACAAACGTCGTTATGGATAGGCTGGGAGCGTTCGTGGGTTTTGAGTTTGTGCAACTGATGGTATCAGACGAGAACATAGCCGACCGCTTCGTCTCCATTGTGGATCAGCGATCTGGGGAGGAAGATTCCCCAGGCTTGGCCCTTTCTGAAGAAGAGAACGACAAGGTTTTCCTCAAGGAAGCTCTCTATGTCGTAAGAGAAAGGGAAGAGACGCGCGACACCAGCCTCTATATGAAGGTTCTTGAGCATCTTGGCCAAACCGAACTGAACTGCGTCTTGTTATTCCCGTGCACTCTTGGGGAAGCCACACGCGGG
>CAZTKW010000655.1:0-2562 GCA_964614315.1 uncultured Pirellulales bacterium | reverse complement strand
AGGTGGAAAGGCTGATACAAAAGATACAGGATTTCTTTCAGTCTTAATAAATCAGTGTTTCAGTTCAGAAATGTTCATCTAGGATATATCAAATCCCAGCTTTGCTGCTTCTTTCAAAATCTTACACCCATGAGTAGCTTGTTTTCGGCTGGGCTCCCGTCCCTTTGCTGCGAGTTTCCCAAGGGAAAATGCCAAGCTTCGTTGCCAGGGCGCGAGGTTATTCGTCTCTTTCGCCCACTTTGATATCCTAAACCATGTTTCGGCCGGTACCTTGGCGATCTTTTGAATCAATTCTTTTTCACGTTCGTCAGGCTGCTCTATGCCCAGTGGCTTCTTCTGTTTCTTAACATATTTTAAATCTATCAATTCATCCTCTAATCCAGCAGGCAATTCAATCTGTGTGCCCTTGAATTTGTCCCAACAGTTTTCCTTTTTAGACCATTCGCCTATGTTCTGTGTGCCGCTGCCTGGTGGTCTTGACAGGTGCTTCCAAGCCTGCTCCGCCACTTTTTCAATGGCTTGCTCAAGCACAGATGAAAGTTTTTGCTCTTTCCATATTTTTTCCAAGTCAATTCGTTGAGCGGTCCTGTGAGACAGCAATGCCAGTGTATAGGCAACTATATTGGCCCTGTATCCACCGTACCATGGCTGAGAACTTACAAGCTTTTCGGTAGCCTTGAATAGTATTGCTTTTGCCACAAGATTCTGGAAATACGTTAAGTCAGGCACAAAAGACCTTCCACGCTCTTCGAGGCGCACGGTAAACTTCTGGAAGTTCTTTTGGGCACCCAGACATACAAGATTAGGCAACTGATCCCAAGTGTTATCGAATTTGGCAAGCTCGATTTTTTTGAACTTCTGGTTTGTTGGATTCATGGCAGCAAAAGCCTTTTTCTTAGCTGGAGTGGGCTCCCTGTTTTTTTCATCCAGATATTGTCCTCTTGCGCGTTCATAGTACCACCTTGTCTGCCGCTGCTGACCATCCGTGACCGGAGCCCAAGTGGTCCGTGAAAGTTCTTCAATCTTTATATGGAAAGGGCTGTTGGCAGAAAAATCGGCGCTGGTAACTTTGTTCTGGCTGTTCGCGTATTCGGATATCTTGGGGACCATAATGTCAATTTGCTCATTGTTGGCAATGACCGTCAGCTTCATCTGAACATAGCAGTCTTCCACGGATGCCTTGTCCTTTTTGAAAGTGTGATAGAGTGAGGCCGTGGTTTGGCCACCATTGACAATCTGCAAATCCATGACATTTCCAAGATACAGATGGTTATCTTCATGGTTCTTCACTAAGGCAACTGACTCTGCGGTTGCCGAGATTCCATTGTTATAAGCAAGAAACATATGGGGTTCATCTCTAATAGTGCTTCGTATAGCCTTGTTGACCTTGCTTCTTGCCTGCAGGAAACATCGGACATTCCTCTCCAGCAATCTAGGGCCATAGTCAGCATAGATGTCAACAAGCACCCGTCCTGGCATTATTGCCATATAAGATGTATATATATCATTATCATTGGGCATCCTGAGACAAGGTATGGAATAGCCGAAGCGTTTATGGAAATCAATTTCAATCATCTCTCTTTTGAGGCCGGAACTCAAGCAACGGTAAAGCCTCCGCACATCCCAGATATGGTGTGTAACCTGTATGCCGTTGAAATCCTGGTCAGGGATAGACTCGACACTGGTTAGCCCATCAGTCAAAACAAAGATGCGTATTCTCGTCAACTGCTTCCTGAGTTCGTAAACTCTCTGAGCCATGTCAAAGACCATGGAAGCTTCTTCCAGGTCTTTGTAGTATTTCTTAAATGATTTGTCTACAAATGTCATAACACGCTTTAAAGCTGTCTGAATCTGCGTCCCCGTAACGGATACCGGCGGGACTTCCAAAGTGCATATGGATGTAAAAAGGTCCAGGCAATCCTCATCCTCACTAACACTGTAACCATTTACTTTAATCCCTCTCGCTGCGTGTGAGCACACGTTGCCATCGTCAATCTCCCCGGCATCAGAGAGGTGTTCAATCATCAACTCCGTGAACTGATCTCCCCTGAACTGCTCAAGGTCCTCGGCATCTGCGAGGTTGATAATTTCCTGCCGGAAGTCTTCGGCAAACTTTTCCAGACCACCATCTATCATATTATTCCTTCAGCAGGGTCACCAGATCGTCCAATGGAACCCTAAAATGTTTGCATTCTGCTACACTGACCGTATAATGCACGTCTCCCACACCATTCCGTATGTCTTTTTCGGTTATCCTCGGGAAATCGCCTTCAACTTTGTACACATTCAATTCTCTGAGAGTATATGTCCTGTGACTGTAATTGTCACTATGTTGGTCTAAATAGCCACTTTCCAGAAGTAGATCATTAAAAAGTATCAAGACGTTTGTATTGCCCTCTAAGCTTTTTCGTAGGCTTCCAACAATATCAGGAAGTGTCTCCCCATCTGTCAATGACAAGTGAAAAGACAGATGGATTACAAAAAGCAACGGAGCAGTACTCTCATCCAGTTGTCTTTCGCTGTTAACAGATAACTTCTGGTGTTGCTTTGACGAAGTTGTCT
>CAZTKW010000654.1:0-2562 GCA_964614315.1 uncultured Pirellulales bacterium | reverse complement strand
GAGGAGGTAAATATGTCAAATAAAGATATTAATCGAAGAGACTTTTTAGGTGGCATCGGTTCGGCTTCAATGGGTATGTTCATTGCTTCCGGTATGAGAGGGAGCCGCGCCGAAGGCGCCGAAAAAGTTATACCCGGCTTCGATGACAAAGGCAGCGGAGATATAAAGCAGAAATGGGAGCCGGTCTCGGATCGCAAAATCCGTATGGGGATAGTCGGTTACGGAGCATGTAAATTCGGGGCAGCATTCGGTTTCCAGGACCATCCGAATGTAGAAATTGTGGCAGTAAGTGACCTGATAAAGGAAAGACGCGAAGGACTGATGAAAGCCTGCCGTTGTGAAAAATCATACGATTCGCTCGAAGAACTTGTCAAAGATGATAGTATCGAGGCGGTATTTGTTGCAACTGATGCCCCAAGCCATACAAAACACTGTATAGATGTTATGAACCACGACAAACATGTAATGGTTGCCGTGCCGGCCGTTTGGGGCTCCCTCGAAGATGCTGACCGACTCCTGGAAACAGTGCAGAAGACCGGCCTGAAGTATATGATGGCTGAGACGAGTTGTTTTCGGGCGGATTGCTACGGGATGATGCAGGTCTATAAAGCCGGCGGGTTCGGCAAGCTTGTTTATTCCGAAGGAGAGTATCATCATTATAGTTCGGGGGAAGGGGAATCTATTGGCTCATTTAACAACTGGAGAACAACCGGGGCTCAGCTATGGTATCCAACGCATTGTACGGCTTATTATGTCGGAGTTACGGGTGAGCGTTTTACTCGTGTTTCGGCTATGGGACGCAAGGCTCCCTACGGACCACTTAGGCCGGGAGGCAATCCTTTCAGCGATGAGACCGCCCTGTTCAAAACAACCGAGGGAGGCACCAGCCGTATGATGTTAACAAGCAGCATTTACGGGGCAATCTATGAAGGCGGCAGGGTATTCGGTGAGAAAGGCTTCATGCTGGAAACTAAATACTACGGCTCGATGAAAAATCTCCCTGATATTCGCCGCCCTGCTCTTCCGCCGGGTATGCCTGCCGGCGGGCATGGCGGCTCTCACGGGCCACTGGCAAATGAGTTTCTTGAGTCTATCCTCCTCGACCGCATCCCGCTGGTAAATATCTATCAGGCCCTGTCAATGACTGTACCCGGAATTGTCGCACACGAATCGGCTTTGAAAGACGGCGAACCAATGAAAGTACCCCAGTACATTATGGCATAGCTCGATTAGCATCGACTTCAATTTGCACCGGTGGTGCCGAAAGTCTTTGAGCCTCTCCCACTGTGCCTTAGGTAATAGGGCGCTTCCGGTAGCACCAGCTACCCCCCCCACTACGAACTACAAAGCCCAAACTACGAACTCCGAACCACGAACTACCAACTATTTTTTATGCAAAATAAACCCAATCAAACCCAATTTCTACCCCGGCCGAGCACCCCTACCCGCCTATGAATTTTAACCTGCTACAACTCAAAACCCGCTATCTTCACACCGCAGTCAGGACAGCTGCAATCTGCTATGTTATTTTCTCCAATTCTATACCCGACGCGCTCAATCAAAAGCTTACCGCAATTATAGCAAAATGTGCTCTCCGCTTTCGAACCCGGCACATTACCCAGATAGACATAATGCAGACCGGCTTCTTTCCCGATGTTGTATGCCCGTTCGAGACTCCCAACCGGCGTAGGGCGCGAATCCAGATATTTATATTGTGGAATAAATCTGCTGATATGCCACGGAACATCAGCCCCGGCCTTGGAAACAATAAAATCCGCCAGTTTTTTCAGCTCATCCTCGGAATCATTTTCCCCCGGAACCAGCAGCGTCGTAATCTCAAGCCAGATATTCGTCTCATTAGCAATATACCTAATCGTATCAAGTACCGGCTGCAGTCTTGCCTTGCACAGCCTCTTGTAGTAATCCTCACTAAAAGATTTCAAATCAACATTGATGCCGTCCAGCCATTCCTTCGCAAAATCAATCGCCTCACGGGTCTCATAGCCGTTACTTACAAAAACATTCGCAAGCCCTCGTTCTTTCCCCAGCCGCCCGCAGTCATTACACAACTCCATAAATACTGTCGGCTCTGTATAAGTATAAGCGATGCTCTCACACCCGCTGCGGACCGCCGCCTCTACTATCTGCTCGGGACTTATCGACTGTCCATCGATTTGACCGTCTTCGATGACCGCCTGGCTTATCTGCCAGTTCTGGCAGAACTCACAACGAAAGTTACAACCCATCGTTGCAATAGAAAAACTACGCGTTCCCGGCTGAAAGTGATACAAAGGCTTCTTCTCAATAGGGTCCGGATTTGCCGAGCAAACCTTATCATAAGTCAAAGAATAAAGAACTCCGTCTATATTTTTGCGAACAAAGCACCAGCCAGCTTTGCCATCGTCAATCCGGCATCGCCGGTTACAAAGTTTACAGCTTACCTTATTATCCTCCGCTGCATCCCACAAAACCGCCTTTTTAAGATTCTCTTCTGCCATCATCGAAAACCAGCTTTATTCATTTAGAGCCTATCCGAGTAACAGGGTCGTTATGAGGCCGAGC
>CAZTKW010000653.1:0-2570 GCA_964614315.1 uncultured Pirellulales bacterium | reverse complement strand
AGGACCCCACGCCGGAGGTGCTGGCCGCCATCGAGCGGGCACCGGTGGGCGATGCCATCGTGCGGGTGATCATCAGGGTGTCGCGCCAGCAGCAGGCGCTGCTGCGGCAGGCGGAGGTACGCCAGGCGCTGGCCGAGGCGCACTTCCTGGCCTACGTGAAGGCCGAGCTGACGGAGGAAGCCAGGAGCGGTCGGCTGCCACCCCACGTGCGGCCGGAATCGCTCACGCCGATGGATGCGCTCCGCCTGTACTTCGACGATCGCAGGGTGGCGCCGGACCGGCGCGAGGTGCTGCTGCGCTACGCTCGCTCGCTGGTGGCGGGGGAGGAGGAGGAGGAGGAAGTGGCGGCAGTGGCCGAGCAAACGGCTTGAGAAATTGCGATGGCCCGCGTAGATGAACTGAAGCAACAGCTGAGTTCGCTAGATCCACAGCGAAGGAGACAAGCTCTATTCGCTGTTGTACAGGGTGACGCCAAAGAACTGTCCAGTTACGTCTTATCTATATTCCGCAGAGAGGCCGATAGCACCGTAAGAGGCCTGTCTGCCTGGGCCTTAGGGAAGTTGATGCATAAGGGAGCCTACACTGACCTAGTCAAGGCCCTGCAGACCGCCGAGCCAGAAGTAAGAAGGTGGTCAGCTTGGGCATTAGGCGAAATCGGGTTGTACGAGGCCTTCATCCCGCTAGGTCGTGCTTTGAATAGCGAGCGTAATCCTACAGTTAGGAGAGCGATCGGCGGGGCCCTCAGGAAGCTGCGCCTGGAGCCGACACGCGTTCACGTGAGCACGGTGACCAGGCGGCTTCAGGCTCCTCCGACCGAGGATGAGCGGATTCAAGCCATCGTCGAAAAGCTTGGATCCTTAGAGTGGCCTGTGGACAAGGAAGCTATCATAACCCTCCGAAGACAAATGCAGGAGGTCGCCCCGCTGTACTTCAGGGCTTATATGGAATGGCTTAAAAGAAAGCCGTCGATTGAAAGCGCTCTGGTTAACAAGAGTAAGGTCTATACGGACTTGGAGTAAGGACAAACGAAGAGAAATAGTCGCATGACTTCCATTACCGTCTACGGCGGCGCAGGCGAGATCGGGGGGAACAAGATCCTCCTAGAGGACGGCGACACCCGCCTGTTCCTCGACTTTGGCATGTCTTTCGGTGAGCGCGGCAAGTACTACGAGGAGTTCCTATCGCCGCGCGAGGGCGCGGGCCTTCTGGACGTTCTGGAGATGGGGTTGCTGCCGCCGCTGAGAGGCATCTACCGAGATGATTTGCTTCCTACCACCGATCTCTGGGCTCGCTATCAGCAGCACCCCCTCTACCGCGAACTCTCCATAGCCGGCGTCCTTCTCTCTCACGCCCACCTGGACCACTCCGGATACATCTCTTTTCTGAGGCCGACCATCCCCGTCTACTGCACAGCCATGACGGCCTTTATCGCCAAGGCCACGCAGGACAGTGGGAAATCGGACTTGGAGAGAGAAGTATGCTATTGCAACCCCAGAAAGCCGAAAGAGAAAGACCCGCTCCTGGCCAACTACCTAGGGACCGGGGGTGACTACCAGCAACGGCCCTTCGTGCTGGCCGACACAGCGTCTCTCTCATCTAAAGCCGAGGAATTCTGGCGGCAGTCGCCTGCTGCGACAAAGGGCATGCAGGCCGGCGACCTGAAGCTGGCGGGAGACAGGATCGGCTCCCTGCGAGTCAAGCACTTTCCAGTAGACCACTCCATCTATGGCGCTTGCGCCTGGCTTGTAGAGACCTCGGCGGGGCCTTTGGTCTACACTGGCGACTTTCGGCGCCACGGCGCACGCAGGGAGGCGACGGAGCGGTTTGCTGACCAGGCGCAGGCGGTGGAGCCACGAGTGCTGCTCTGCGAGGGAACCTACGCTGACGCGGCTGAGCTTCCGACCAGTCAGGACGAGATTCTGGAGAAAGCGAAAGGCTACATCAGCAGCGCCAGGAGCAAGCTTGTCATCGCTGACTTCGCCGCGCGCGACATCGAGCGACTCCAGACCTTTCTTCGCATCGCCGAAGATACCGGGCGGCAACTCGTGATACTCAGCAAGGACGCCTATCTGCTGGACGCCCTAAGCCTCCTGAGCGACGGCATTCCCAATCTGTCAGCCCATGAGTCGCTAAGGCTGTACAAAGAGCTCAAGGGCAGCGTGAGCCCGTGGGAACGCCGTCTCTTCGAGAGCTACCAGGGCAAGATCGTGAAGGCGGAAGACGTTCGGAAGTCGCCCAGCGAGTTCATTCTATGCTTCAGTTTCTTCGACCTAGACGAACTGCCAAGTATCGTTCCCGCAGGCGGCGTCTATATCTACTCATCGAGCGAGGCTTTCGACGAAGAGCGGCAGATGGACATGGATCGGCTTCACAACTGGCTCAACCACTTCGAGATAGAAGGCGTGGGGCTCCCCCGTAGAGAGCTGGACGGCAAGCCCTTGCCAGAGGAGCGAGGCCTTCATGCCTCCGGGCACGCCAGCGGGCCGGAGCTGATCGACTTCGTCAAGGGCGTCCGACCCAAGATGGTCATCCCCATACACACACAGCGACCGGACATCTTCGAGCAAGAG
>CAZTKW010000652.1:0-2576 GCA_964614315.1 uncultured Pirellulales bacterium | reverse complement strand
TCAGCATAGAGGTCGCGGCCATAACAGTCATTTATTACTATCAAGGTCATATCCTTTACCGTTAACTTTCTTATCGCTTCAGGGCCAAGCTTGTCAAAGGCAATGACCTCCGAATGGTGAATGGATTTCGATAACAAAGCCGCCGCCCCACCGGTAGCACCGAAATAAACGGCGGTGTGGTCCTTGCAGGCCTGGACGACTTCTTTTGAGCGCTGCCCTTTCCCAATCATAGCCTTGAGGCCTTTGGCGAGCAAAAGAGGGGCGTAAGGGTCCATCCTGTAACTTGTGGTGGGGCCGGCAGAACCAATTACGTCGCCGGGTTTTGCGGGTGAAGGGCCGACATAATATATTACAGAACCTTTAAGGTCAAACGGAAGCGGCTTATTTTCTGAAATCAGGTCGGAGAGCTTTTGGTGAGCTGCGTCCCTGGCGGTAAAAATTGTCCCGGAGAGCAGAACCTGGTCGCCGATTTTCATTTTCTTTATAATCTCGTCGGTTAATGGTGTCCGGATATTTAATACGCTCATTTATATTCCTCTACAAGTTTTAATATCAGGGCTTAGAACCTTTATGTTTCCGGTTACAAGACATACGATTGGGAGCGTGCGGCATTGCACTGGATGTTTACGGCGGCAGGAAAAGAAGCTATGTGCCTCGGGAAAACTTCAATAAACAAATCGAGTGCGGTAACTTTTCCACCGAGACCGGCCGGTCCAATACCGAGCTTATTTATCTCCTCAAGCCATTGGACTTCAAACTCTGCTACTTTTTTGTCGCTGTTGCGCTGGCCAATCTTTCTTAAGAGGGCTTTTTTTGCAAGATATGCCACGTAATCAAATGTCCCTCCGACTCCAACGCCGACTATAATCGGGGGACAGGGATTTGCACCGGCGAGCCTGACGGTCTCAATGACAAAGTTTCTTACGCCATCTATGCCATCGGCGGGTTTTAGCATTTTTATTCTGCTGACATTTTCGGAGCCGCCGCCCTTGGGCAGGACGGTTATTTTTACCTTGTCGCCGGGGACAATATCAGTATGGATGATGGGCGGCGTGTTGTCGCCGGTATTGACAGGGTCAGTGAGAGGGTTTTTTACAATTGATTTTCTCAGGTATCCATCGGTGTATGCTTCGGCGACGGCCCGGGTTATTGCATCGTTAAAACAGCCGCCGGTAAAGGACACGTCCTGGCCTATCTCGATATATAGAACGGTAAATCCGGTGTCCTGGCACAAGGGGATGGATTCGGTTTGTGCGATTCGGGCGTTTTCCAAAAGCTGTTCCAGTACCGCCCTGCCCGCTGGAGATTCTTCCGTGCCGGCGGCTTTTTCAAGAGCCTCTTTCACATCATCATTTAATTTCGTACAGGCGTCGAGGCAAAGAGTTTTTATTATGCTTTTTATTTCATTTACATTTATAGAACGCATTTTTGAACTCCACATTCGTCATATAGACACAAAAGAACCAACTTCGGTACACGATTATAGTTTATTTGTATGAAAGACTAAAAACAATATCTGAAAAAACAGGAGAACTACTGCAACTAAAAAACCCTAATTTTGTCGTTGACTTGGGCGGTAAGAGGACATATTCTTTCAATTACGTTTTTGTAAAAGCCTTATTACATAAGCATAAGGATAGTTTTTTATGTCAGGGAAGATCCTTTCGCTGATAGAGTTCACATCACTGGACTGGTTCTGGGTAGCTGCATTTGTGCTGGTAATGATTTCATGCGGAGTGCTGTTTTATAGGCTCGGGAAACGTTCAGAGTCGGAGTTTTTTCTTGCCGGACGCAATCTGCCGTGGTGGCTTCCAGCAACCTCGGTTTATGCGACACATACTGCTACGGACAGTCCAATGTGGATTGGCGGGATGATATACAAATACGGAATGCGCGGTATCTGGTTTCCGTTCTTTTCGGCCTGGTGTGCGATAAGCGCATTTGTTTCGACGCGGATTTTCCGGCGTTCGCTGGCAATGAGCCAGGCGGAATGGCAGAACCTTCGGTACAGTGGTTTAGGGGCGGAATTATTGCGTGGCTGGCTGGCCGGGTGGCAGACTTTTATGAATATGTTTGTGTTGGCGTGGGTGAGCGCAGCAATGGGGAAGGTGGGAACATATTTTTTCGGGTGGCCACACTGGATAGGGCTGGTGGTTTTTACGGCAATATGCGCTATCTATGTTCTGAGCGCGGGATACTGGGGAGTGATAATGGCGGACTTCCAGCAGGGAGTTATAGCTTTTCTGATAATCACGTTCGTCACCTTCTGGGCCATTGCCGAGGTTGGGGGCCCCTTAGCGATAGTCAATAAACTCGAAGCATTAGGGCAAAGCTGGCGGCTCAATCCTTTTCACTTCGACGAAGAATTTCCGTTCGCCTGGTTTATAACGCTTTTGATAATGGCGACTTTCGGTGGAATCGGGATGGGTAATTTCATTGACTGGTACCCTGAAGCACAGCGGATTCAGTCGGCAAGGTCGGTGCGAGATGCAAGTTACAGTATCTGGGCGGGCGGTCTTGCGGCGATTTTCAGAAACGGTTTCTGGGCGGTGGCGGTTCTGGCCTTCTTTGTGGTG
>CAZTKW010000651.1:0-2579 GCA_964614315.1 uncultured Pirellulales bacterium | reverse complement strand
TGATATACTGGATACATGCAGTTTTTAAAATACACTATACTATGCACAAGTCAGTCTATAATTACTACTGTGGTCAACTTTTTTTTTAAGATAATCTCTCACTTGCTGAACTAAATAACTTATATTATCAGCTTGCCAGCCCTCTTGTAACGGTGCTTTTGTAAGCTAAACGATACCTCCTGCACGATTTTGGCAATTTTTTGAAAAAATTTTATTTTACTGCCATAAGCCAGTAATCCTTGCTATTAGCTGTTAATATAGGCAATATGGGAGGTATAGATAAAATATCCTTGACACTACCCCTTATAATATAGTAAAATGGGCATTTATTAGACGTCGCCCCATTGGGATTGGGACTTTGACATGCTCAATATTAGGAAGTAATAATATTTGATTTTATTTATTTGCACAAAGTTTTTATTGGTTCTCTGCCCCGAAATATAGTAGTTTCATAACGATTTGGGGTCAAGGAAAGGGTTAGTTAACAGAATATTAATGAGAACCATGTTTTAAGGAGACTAATTATGAATTGTGAAACCAGGATGACAAGAACGATGTGCAGTGTTTTATTATTTGTTGTCTTTTGTGTAGGAGCAGGAACGGCAAAAGCTTCCACTGTTGCCCGGCCCAGCAGGACCGAAGAACAACTAAAGCTTGAAGAGGAAAAGTACAGAAAAGATGCGGAGAAATACGAGAGGGAAAAAGCGGGAATCGAAGCAGAAATTGCAAAATTAAGTTTGCCGGAAGACCTGAGTGCACGTTTTAGTGTGAGGCAGTTGCGTATCAGCGGTAATACTTTGATGTCAACAGAAGAACTGTTGGAAAATGTACCTGGGGTTTACAACGCATCTGGCAAACCGCTTGACGAAGCCGAAAGCAAAGACCTTTACGATTTTAGAGTTTTGCGGGACATAATAATCCAGCCCGGTGAGCCTCGCGAGGTTTCCACAAGAACGATTCAGGGTTTTACTCAATATCTTCTGTCTGTTTACCAATCCAAAAACTACGCGGGTATTTATATCTATGTTCCCGCTGAGGCAGTAGTGGCAGGTAAGGAGTTAGAGGATGAGATTCTTCCCATAAGAGTTCTGGAGGCAATTGTCAGTTCCGTTACGACAGCGTATTACACTCCGGCAAACGAACAAGTTGAAGAAGGTTACTTAAAAAATTCCGCAGTCATGAAATGGGCGCCTGCGAAAGAAGGCGAAGTTGCAAATCAGAAAGATCTGGATGATTTTGTTAATCTGCTTAACCTTAATCCCGACAGATATGTTTCTGCCGTTATATCAAGAGGCGCAGAACCCGGCTCTCTTGCCCTGGGATACAACATTTATGAAGCCAACCCATGGCATTGGTTCATCCAGGTTGATAACGCCGGCAGCAAGGAACGGCAGTGGACTCCGCGATTTGGTCTTATTAATACAAACCTTTTGGGAATAGACGATACATTTATGGCGATGTATCAGGTGCCGCTCGAGTCTGACTGGGATGAAAATTATGCCCTGTATGGCAGTTATGATTTTCCCCTTATGGGGCCTAAACTGCGACTTAACATCTATGGCGGGTACAGCGAGTATGATACAAGTTCGGATACCATTTCTGGTTTCAATTTCCGTGGCAGCGGTTCATTCATTGGCGGTGAACTGCGATACAATCTGTTCCAGCAGGACGGATGGTTCTTTGATATTACCACTTCGATGGGATACGAGAGAAGCAAAGTGGGGTCCAGTTTATTCGGTACTACCTACGAGCAGGCTGACCTTGAGATGCATCCGTGGGGAATAGGCGCCGAAATCCATCAGCGGGATGACATGTCCAATACGTTATTGGGATATGAAAGAATTCAGAACATAGGCGGTGACAGTAAATCGGAGTTTAATGCCGCCAGGACTGGTGCGACTGATGACTTTGTTTTTCACACGGTTTCTGCCGCACACAGCCGGTATCTGGATACCAATAAGGTTGAACGGCTGAGCGGAAACTTCCGGTGGATATGTCCGGAAGACAGACTCGTCCCGGCAAAGATGACCGTCCTGGGTGGACTCTATTCTGTCAGGGGCTACCAGGAAGATGAGATTGTTGCCGATGGTGCTATTACCGCATCTGCTCAGTATGAGTTTGACATGGTTGCCTTTGAAAAGTCAGAGCCTGATTATGAAGGGCAGCAGGCCGGCCAGGAGAAGCCGTTGCTTAGAAAACTGGCCCCGCTGGTTTTTGCAGATTATGGTCAGGCAAGGATGAAAAATCCGGAGGCGGGAGAAGAGAAGTATGAAGACCTGTTCTCGGTAGGGGCCGGTGCACTTGTTGAGCTCGGAGATAATTTTTCCGGAGGCGTCTATTACGGCTGGCCGCTACAGGCAACACAGGATACCGAGACCGATATTTTCAGTGGCCGATGGAACTTTACCTTAATGCTGAGATGGTAAGAGAAACTTTACCGACTTTGTAGTCGGACAGGAAATATAAATGGTGATGGAGCTATAAACAGAATAATGGTTTTATTGGGAAGGTGGAAAAATGAAAAGTGTAAGGAAAATTTCAAAGAAGTATTATGTAAGACAAATTATGGCCTGCTGGCT
>CAZTKW010000650.1:0-2581 GCA_964614315.1 uncultured Pirellulales bacterium | reverse complement strand
TTGGTATCATTGCCGTTGGCGCGTATTAATTACTCAACAGGGGTGAGGGTGGTCAAATCGGCGGGCTGGTGTAGTTAAAAAATAATACCTTAACTGACATTCATAGCAACCTGGACGATTTAGCAAGTGCAATAATACAACAGATAAATCAGTGCCACGTCCAGGGAGTTGGTTCAGATGGCTCATTTACCGAAGTGACCGGCTGGCCCGTGGCAGATGCGGATAGAGAATTTGCTGATTATACCAATCCATCTGTAACCGACGGTTCAGTATTTATAAGGATTATCAACACCAGCACAGGAGAAATAACAAGAGAAGAAGTTGCTGTTGATGCAGATGCCGGAGGTGATACGTTGAACACTTTAGCAGCAGCTATTGATGCACTTGATGGTGTGAGTGCCTCTGTTATTTCTTCAAAACTGCACATAGTAGCTGACACTAACTATAAATTTGATTTTTTGCCGGGGGTTTTATCAGAGCCGACTACAACTAATCTGACACCTGATGTATCCATATCTGGTATTTACACCGGCTTGGTGAACCAGACCTATACCTGCACGGTTATAGGCAATGGTGATGTCAGTAATACCGATGGCCTGGAAATTCAGGTTGAGGATGGTGACGGCGTAGTGGTTAAGTTTAATGTCGGCAGTGGTTATGCAAAAGGCGACACTTTGAGTATAGGAGATGGGCTTTCAATTTCGATTGGGGAAGGGACGCTCAATGATGGTGAACAGTTTACTATCGAGGCGTTGGCAAACTCTGATACTTCAGGTGTACTGGCAGCAGTTGGAATCAACACCTTTTTTTCCGGGAGCAGTGCTTTAGATATAGCGGTTTGTTCAAATATATCTGCTGCTCCCAGCAGGATAGCGACGGCTTTGGGGCAGGAAATGACCGACAATACCAATGCCAAGCGGCTGGCAGGGTTGAAGGACCAGGTAATAAGCAGTCTTAACTCTATGACACCGGGCGAGTTCTACCGCAGGCTTGTTACGGATATTGGTCAGCAACTGATGATTGAACGAAGGCGACAAGACGGTTTAGAAGGTATAATCCAGAATCTTGTCAATAGACAAGGTGAGATAAGCGGAGTTGACATTAACGAACAGGCTGCCCAGATGCTGGTGTTTGAACAGATGTTTCAGGCAATGGCCAAATATATGAACACAGTTCAATCATCGTTCGCAAGTCTTATGGAACTAGTGTAATTCATAGTGTATGGTATGTATTGTGTGAGGAATAAATACACAATGCGAGTTATGAGATACAAGAATGAGCAGAATACTTAGTAATATTCACTATAATGTTGGCTTTGCTTTAAATAACCACGCCGAGGCAATGGCGCGCCTGCAGGAACAGGCAGCTACGGGTTCCCGAATAAATCGGGTATCTGATGCTCCGTCCGAAGCATATCGGGTTTTAGGACTCAACTCTCAGCTGAGAAATCTCGGAAATTATATAAACGGCCTCTCTGAAGTTATTGGTATGCTGGAGGTTTCCTCCACCGCTATTGGGCATATGATGGATACTTTCACAGATGCTAAAGCACTTTTAGCCAGCGTCACAGATACTGATGGAGAAATCGGACAAGTTGTGAATGCAGAAGCGGTCGACAATTATTTGGAACAAATTGTTTTATTGGCTAATTCCAGACATATGAACCAATACCTCTTTGGTGGAAGCGATACCAACTCGGCACCTTATCTTGTCGAAAGAACTAATGGAAAAATAACTTATGTGACTTATCAGGGCAGTAGTGAAGATCGAGACATAGAAGTGGCTCCGGGAGTACAATCATCGGCATTTCATATAGGCGAGGACATTTTTTGTTCGAATAATCGTAGTGACCCCGAATTTCTTCTGAATTCTACCGGTGCTCAACTCGGAACGGGAACATCAAGCGTTACTGGTTACACTTGGTTGACAATAACTCACGATACCGTCAACAGTGAATATGTTCTCTCTATTGATGATGGAGCCAGTTCTGTAACCGTCCCCGATGATGGAAGCGGAAGTGCCAATCTTGCGGTAACCGATTCACGAACCGGACAGGTATTGTATGTTGATACCACTGGAATAAGCAGTGCCGGTGTTGAACTGATAAGTGTGGCTGGGACTCATGATATTTTCAACACACTTATCACACTGCGGGACGTTATGAAGAATGAAAAAGGACTTTCCAGCGACCAGTTGCGAACGCTGCGAGACGATTTGTTCAAAGCAGTGGAGGAAATGGGAAACCTTTTGGTTCAGGACTCTGTTTCTATGGGGTCGAAAATCGAGCTTCTGGACAATCTCAGAAGCAGCTTGGAGGATATGGAGTTCAATACTGAAGATGAAAAAACCCGTTTGGAGGAAGCCGACATCGCCCAGATTGCGATAGACCTGACCCGCCGTCAGGTTCTTTATGAAATGTCTTTGTCGGTGGCTGCAAAACTTTTGTCTATGTCGCTGCTGGATTTCCTGAGATAGCTGAAATGGACAACATAAATGTTTGATATTTATACAGGTTTTGCCCTTGTATCTGCAAAACAGCGGCAAAAAGGGAAAAGGAGGTGAATAAATTATGGAAGTCTTG
>CAZTKW010000649.1:0-2583 GCA_964614315.1 uncultured Pirellulales bacterium | reverse complement strand
CACGCCTGAGAATTAGTTCCCTGATGGTACTTACGCGTTCTTGTTTTCGTCTTTTCAACCGGATAAGATACTTGTCGGACGAGGTGATGTTGCAACCATGCCAGATAATTGGACTTATCCGAGTGTTGCGAATCGAATGCTATCGTTAACCAACAGGGGGGATGATCAGTCTAGGGCGTACTTGTCTGCGGGATGGCTGCATTCCCCGGGGTTGCTATATTGCTGACAGCAATCGGGTTTAACCTTCTTGGAGATCCGGTGCGAGATGTTCTTGATCTGGGATTGCGTCGTAGTTTGCGGTGATTGTTTGTGAGCTAAGGAAGGTAATCTATAAGGAGGAGGAAGTATATGTGATAAAAAGTCAGGAAATAATTACTGGATTGGACTCTTGTTTCTTCTCCACTCCGGCTGGAGCCCTTCCCGTTTGTAATAGCTAGAGGAAAAAGAGCTACGAGGGTTGCCGAATTCATCGAACTGATACAGAATCAACAGCGGTTACATTCGGCATTTAGTCATGACAGTCCGGTGGAGTGTGAACAAGAGATCATCGGCGCAATGGCGTGTATTGATTTTGGCCCCAACGTGTCCAACTTGAGGGGTGCACTCCAGCTTCCTCACGGCAAGGCCCTCACTCGGAAAACCGAATGAGGAGCAGACTGCTCGGAGGCGGTAGGTCTAAATTCAGGTAGCTTGTCAAGGAGGAAACAATGGCTAAAGGCCAAATACCAGAGAAACAGAACATGGGGTCAATTGGTCACCTATCAGGGCGCGATGGACTTGAGTTAGCTGAGTTTATTCAACGGGTAAGCGCTAGAGATCTCTCCGAAGCTGTTCAGCACGCTGCTCGGCGACAAACCCTCGAGGCACTTAGCTGGATGTTACTGGGAAGTCGGTGGGATGACAGCAGAAATCTCTATTCCTATCTTGAGTGCATTGGTGCTACTCAGATCGGTAATGCGAGTGTTGTTGCTCTTCCACGAGGTTTCTCTCCAGCCGATGCAGCGTTTGCAAACGCTGCACTATGTCAGATTCATGACTGTAATTACGGTTACAAATGGCCCGCTGTGATGGGTGCTTCGCCTCATCCCGGGAGGGCGGTTATCCCCGCAGCATTGGCGCTTGCTGAGAACAGTGGCGCTACCGTAGAGGAGTTTTTCACACTGGTTGTGCTTGGGTATGAAGTGGCCGCTCGAATGCGTGGGCGTTCTCCCGCTCCTCCTGCTGATGCTTATGCGGTGGCAGCCATCGCCTCAAGAGTTCTGAAGCTTGGAGCGGTTGAGACACTCGAGGCAATGGGGCTGGCCGGCCACCTTTCTTCTCCTCGCCCAAGCCTTGAGGCTGGTGATACCAACTACTTGACCAACGGACAACTAGTTCGTACGGCTATCGAGGCGGCTTCGTTGGCGCAGGTTGGCATGATCGGCCCCGGACTAAGAGACGACCCTGTCTTCTCAACACGTTTTGCGCGTCGCGGTCTAGGCAAGAAATATCATATAGAAGACGTCTACATCAAACCGTACCCGACCTGCCGGATGATCCACGGAGCAATCGATGCAGCGCTTTCGTTCCGTGACGCTCATTTGTCCGCGATCAAGGATATCTCAGGCATCCGAGTTCGAATAACAAGTTTCGGCGACTACGTTGTATCACCTGTGGCCCCCGATTCAGCCTACAAGACCTGCCAATTTAGTCTTCCATACTGTATCGCTTGCGCACTTCTTGACGGTAACGTCGGAGAAGCACAGTTCAGCCGGGAGCGAATAGCGGCTCCAGATGTACAGTCATTGCAGAGCATTATTCAAGTGAAAACGGATCGCTCTCTCGACGCGTTGTATCGCGAGAAAAGACGTCCAACCATCGTGGAGTTCATCCTTCGCAATGGGGAAAGCCATCTTGTTGAGGTTCTATATGAAAAAGGCGAGGCAGAGAATCCACTTACGGATATTGAGCTATGCGAGAAGTTCGAGAAATGGGGTGGGCCAAGCTTGCCTTCCAACGCATGCTCAGAGCTTACAAATTATCTCCTCAGAGAGAAGAATCTTTCCTTCTCCCTGGAGCAGATATCTCGGCTCCTTAGAGGAGCTAAGCGTTAGTGCAATGTTTTGAGAATGGGTTGATAGTTTGGACAGCATAGGTTAATATTTTGCATTATGAATCACCCAGCAAAAGCATTGCCTCTTACAGATGGAGACCGGCGGATATTGGAGAGATAGGTGCGCGCTCATTCCACCTTACAACAAGTAGTCAAGCGGGCACGCATCATCCTGCTGGCAGCAAAAGGGATGTCCAACACCGATATCGCCATGGCTGTAGGGTTTAGTCGTCCGACCGTGATCGAGTGGCGTAAGCGATTCCTGGCCGAGCCCACAGGCCTAAGCGGGGTTGATTCGCATACTGCAATTTGATGTACCTCGTTGTCGCACCGAAAGCAACCCCCGGGGGTGTAGTAACTCCTATGCCGGCTGCTCCACCCCCAAACACACACGGTACAACAGCCGACTTTTCGTTGCGTCGGAGGGTGTAATAAACACCAAACGCAGTATTACACCCCCCAAGGAGCTTGCCCCGTTGAATTCTATTCCA
>CAZTKW010000648.1:0-2594 GCA_964614315.1 uncultured Pirellulales bacterium | reverse complement strand
TGCTTTCCGCATATTCTTTCAAACTGCCTCTAAACCACAACTCCAAAGGCACCACAAACCCTTTTTTAGGACGATACAAAATCTCATCAGGAATAAAACCCTCTAAAGCTTTTTTTAAAATATATTTTTTTTGATTCTTTCCTTTCAGTTTCAACCCGAAGGATATTTTGGCTGTCAACTCCAAGAGCTTCTGGTCCAAAAATGGTGAACGCCCTTCCAAAGCCACCAGCATTGTGGCCATATCAACTTTAACCATCAAATCACCAGGCAAATAAGTAGTAAAATCAGCATACAAAGTTTGATCCAGTCGATCTTTTGTTCCAGCTTTGTCAAACCCGTCTGCAATCACTTTGCGTGAATCTTCCTTCCAAACCCGATCCTTAAATTCGTTTGTATATAAATTCTTTTTCATCTCATTGTCAAAATAACAAATATAAGTTAAATAGCGAAAGCGATAATCCTCTGTCAGGGTTTTAGAAAAACGATAAACTCTGTCGAAAAAAGTATTTCTAAAGTTTTTCACCAACAGCCAAGCTATTGGTAGCGCCAAAAAACGATTAAGCAAATCCAAATGCTCATAGAGTAAAACAAACTTTTGAACACTGTATTGTCCATATCCAGCAAAGTTTTCGTCACCACCATCTCCATTTAAGGCTACCGTTACCTTATCTCGGGTCAATTTACTCACATAATAAGTTGCCAGCCCACTACTATCAGCATAAGGCTCTTCATATTGCCTTACAAGCATTGGCAACACTTCAATTGCGTCCGGTTTAACCGTAAACACCGTATGATCTGTATTAAATTTATCGGCAATTATTTGCGCATATTTCGATTCATCGTATTTTTTTTCATTAAACGATATAGTAAAAGTCCTCACTCTTGAATCGGTATTTCGGCTCATCAGGCCCACCACCGCACTTGAATCAATTCCTCCGGACAAAAACGCCCCTATTGGTACATCCGATATCATCCGCAACCTTACCGACTCCTCCAGCTTCTCCATTATTCTTTTTTTCCATTCATTTTCACTTAAATCCAATTTTTTTGAATAATCCAATTTCCAATATCGTTTTTTAATTAATTTTTCAGTTTTCAAATCCAAAAACAAAAAATGTGCCGGTTCTAATTTTTTAATATCTTTAAAACCTGTCAAAGGATGGGGGACATATTGATAAGTTAGATAATGATGAATCGCCACATAGTCAACTTCTTTTTTATATTCCTTTTGAGTCAGAATCGCCTTCAATTCCGAAGCGAACATAAAAATCTTATCGTCCAAATAGTACTTAAACGGTTTTTTTCCCACCCGATCCCGAGCACAAAATAAAGTATTTTCTTTTTCGTCATATATAGCAAAAGAAAACATTCCCCTTAAGTGATCTAAACATTTGACCCCAAATTTGTGATACAAAGCCATGATGACTTCAGTATCTGACTTGGACTTAAACTTATACCCATTCAACCTTAATTTTTCTCTTTTCTCCTGAAAATTATAAATTTCACCGTTAAAAGTGATCCAGTAGCGCTTCATATAATTCATTGGCTGATGACCCAATGGAGAAAGATCAATAATTGCCAATCGCCGTTGCCCCAAACCAACCTTTTTGTTCGGTGATATATATAGTCCTTCGTCATCAGGACCGCGGTGCTTAACCGCTTCGTTCATCACTCCGATTTCCTGTTTACTAATATCCTTATCGGTAAAACTAATTTTACCTGTTATTCCACACATATAGTTTTATTAATTAAATTCAAATAAACCTTCATTATTTTATCCCAATTAAAGTCATTAAGGATAGTTTGTTTAGCCTTGGTTCCCAATTCTTTTCTTAATTTTTTATTTTGATTAAGCTTTAGTATAGCTTCCTCCATTCCTTTTATATCTCCAGGATTTATCAAAATTCCATTTATCATATTTTTAACCAACCTCTCTACGCCACCAACCTTATTCCCAATAACAGCTACTCCTTGCGACATAGCCTCCATTGCTACATTCGGCAAGCCCTCTGCATGCGAAGGTAAAATCAACACATCAAACAGTTGATATACATTCATAATATCTTTTCGAAAACCCAAAAATATCTTATTCTCCTCCATTCTGTATTTACCTTTACCACCTACCAAAATTACCCTTATATTTTTATTCTTTTTTAAATCCTCAGCTATTTCTAAGACCTGATCATATCCTTTGACCGACTCCGGTCGACCCACAAACCCTACCCAAAATTCACCTTTATTTTTCTTTATATCTTTCGGCGATATTAGTTTTTTAAAATATTCTTCCTCAACTCCGTTATGGATGGTAACAAAATTAATTTTGAATTTTTTGGCAATCGGCTCCAAGCCTTCATACAGCAATACCACCTTGTCTGACATCCACAAAAGAGGTAGACCAATTATTCTGGCGTACACCCACATCACTGCCGTAGCCAGCCTACTTGTTGGAAACCAATTTATTCCCGGAAAAGTATCCGTTATCGTAATTACCGGAACTTTTAACAATTTTGCCATTGGTATTACGAATGAGGGAAAAAACATATATTTAGAAACAATAATTACCTGAGGTTTTATCTCTCTTACTAATTTCCAAA
>CAZTKW010000647.1:0-2606 GCA_964614315.1 uncultured Pirellulales bacterium | reverse complement strand
AACATGGTGAAGGCAGTTATGAAATGCGCAGGAAAAAAAGTGCCAAAGTTACAGGATTTATTGGAGAAGCTGTATTCAATTTCGGTATGATTTGTGTGCCAGTTGTATTTGGATTATATGGTTTTTTAGCGGGGCGATATACACGTTGGGTACGAAAATTAGCCCCGGAAGATGACAGGCGATTTTTATTACCTATTATAACCTATGCAGTTGCAATAGTATTCCTGATAGATTCAGCCAATCTAGTTGCAGCTTTTATAAGATACGCGATGATACCAGGAATTATAATCTGGTCAACAAGAGATAAAAGCATTTCAAACCAGGATTTTTACAATTCATATGATGAATATTTTCTGAGCGAAGTCATAATAGATTGATGAGAGACAAGATATGGGGCACTTTTTGTAGATTATAGTCATTGAGATTTGTTATTGTTATTTTGATAAGGGTTTAAATGATGCATGGGAATATATGTTGGCTTTATTTTAATATACATAATTTAGTTCGGATGCGCGTTGAAGCCGGTCATATTAGTGAGCGGTCTATTCGTCTTGTATTCGGCCATTTTGAGGTAGATTCGCTTGACAAGGTTGATATTACGTTGCAGTATAAACCACCAGAGGTAAGTGAGTATAGTTTTGCAAGTGAGTCGTATATTTTTACAGATAGGTACGTTTACATTAAGGATTATAAGCTTCACTTGATAAAAAATGATGATGAAATCATCCTCGCAAGCCAACGTGACCTTTTGCCTTTTGTGCCACCAATACTTCAATTCCTACTGATGCGATATCAATGCTGTTTTGTTCATAGTGCTGCCGTTAGCATTGAGGGCAATGGTGTGCTTTTGCCGGGATGGGGAGGAACCGGAAAAACCAGCGCTGTTATCTGTCTTCTTAAAGAGATACCCACAACTTGTTTTATGAGTGATGATTATGCGATTTTAAGTTCGGACCACAAGATTCTTTCTTTTCCTAAAGCATTTTTTATCTATCCATACCACCGTAAATTATTTCCATATCTTTTTAAATCAAAACATAAGTTTTTGGTGCCATCATTTTTATCCAGTTTTATTGAGCGATTAAGAGTTGCCGTACGTCCAACTGTTATGGCTTATCCAAAACTCGAGTATCTTGCTCGCAGGTTTACTCCTGAACATATGCAGGTACCTGCGAAAAAAGCATTGCCTGACAGTGAATTTATTGATATAGCTCCATTACATAAAGTTTTGTTCATTGAAAGATACTCAGGTGAAAAAATACTTTTGGATGAATTAGACCTGTTAGATGCCGCTCGACGACTGATAGGCAATTGGTATTATGAACAGGGCCGATGTGCTCAAGATTTACTTCTTGGAGCCGCTGGAACATCAATTTTGGATTTCGAGCAATATTTCTCTGGTATGTCATTTGTTATTAAAGCTGCCCTGAATGGTAAAAAGATATATCGGCTTCGCATGGGAGCTATGACACCAGATGAAACAGGTAAAAAGATTATCGATGCCATACGCGAGGTTGTCGTTACTTAACATATCAATTGTTGGTTCAAAAAATAGTCTTATGCCATATAGGTATAATAGGAAATCAAAATGCGCTTAGTGATCGCGTTAGAAGCACATTTTTATGTAATCGATAATAAAGCTTACTCTTCATATTTAACATATGATTTTTTTTGGAAGCGTTATCGTGACATCTTTGATTCTGTTCTAATTGTAGCTCGTTCCAGTGAAGTTGAACATATTCCCCCAGGACATCAGCTCGTTACTAAAAATGGGGTAGAATTAGCTCTTTTGCCGAGATATCGTGGTCCGTATGAATATTTTAAAAAATTACATAATATTAAAAAAATTATTAAAAACATTTTACGTGAAGGCGATGCATGTATTATAAGGTCAGGGAATATTGGAACACAGGTTTGGAAGCGCTTGAAATCAAATCGCCCCTTTGGTGTTGAAGTAATTTCTGACCCTTGGGTATTGTTTGCCCCCGGAAGTGTTAAAAGTATAGGTCGACCATTTTATCGCTGGTTATGGACACGGAATTTAAAGTTACAGTGCCAACAGGCTTCTGCGGTTTCCTATGTTACGGAGAATGCACTCCAACAACGCTATCCTGCCAATAAAAATGCTTATACGACCCACTACTCTTCCATCAATTTGAACAGTGAAGACTTGATAGATGATGTAAGCCAAAGATTAGCAGCCATTTCTACGATTCCGGAGCGATTGGTTGGCAATGGCCCTCCTGTTCGATTGGGTTTTATCGGCACATTTTCCCAGACACATAAGCTGCCTCATGTTCACATCGAGGCATTAGCACAATGTATTGCCAAAGGCGCCAATGTAACTTTGGATATGATTGGCGATGGAATCCTGCTAAAAGACATGAAGGCTTTGGCAGAACATTTAGGCATTCGTAATCGAGTGAATTTTCGGGGGCGGATACCTGGCGGAAAGCCTATTCTCAACACCATAGATAATTTTGATATGTTTTTAAATGCTGCGGCAGCAGAAGGTTTACCTCGTGTAGTCATTGAGGCAATGAGTCGTGGTTGCCCTTGTATTGCCAGTAATGTTGCGGGTACGCCGGAACTTTTGGAAGAGAGCT
>CAZTKW010000646.1:0-2610 GCA_964614315.1 uncultured Pirellulales bacterium | reverse complement strand
CCTGTCGGAAAAAGATGTCCTGACATTGTTCAATGCCGGTGAAGAAGGTGAAAGTAAAACAGTCAGTGATTTTATGACACAGCCCGCGATACACTTCGACGAAGATGAAGGTTTACAGGAAGTTTGCGATTGCCTGACCAACAATTATTTCAGACGAATCCCTGTTACGTCAAATGGCAAACTGATTGGCATTATCACGAGAAGTGATATTATCAAATATATTCTCCAGCAAAAAAGCAAAAGCTGTGCCGTCGATTGACAGATGCGGAATGCAACGGCTGTTATATAAAGAATTATGAGACGATTTTTTGCCTTAATTTTACTGCTTTCTGCGGCCGGTTGTGCGGGGAACCGGTGTCCAGGAACCTACGATGTTAATTACCTATCGAGAGCCGAAATAAATATAGACGGCATTATAAATGAGCCTGTGTGGAAGAAGGCGGTTTCTGAAAAAGATTTTATTTTTCCCTGGGAGCAAAGGGGCGCCCCGCTTACCAAATTCCGGGCGTTTTGTAACGACAAGTTTTTCTACTTTTGTTTTCAAGTCCACGATGAAGACCCTGTTTTCGAGGAGAAGTTCGAATCCGAATCAGTCGTGGATGTAGAAGACCGGGTAGAAATCTTCTTTGCCTGTGATGAGAAGCTGAAAGAGTATTACTGTCTGGAAGTTGACCCGCTTGGCCGGGTCCACGATTATGCAGCCTGTTACTATCGCAAATTTGACAGCACGTGGGACTGTGCCGGCCTGCGCACAGCCGCCGCGATTACAAAGACAGGTTATGAAGTTGAAGGCTCGATTCCGTTAAAAACACTTGATGAACTTGGCCTGTCCAGCCTGCATTCAGGCAGTATTTTAATAACAGGACTATTTCGCGCTGAATTCAGTCGCGGACAAGGGGCAGATTTAGAGCAGCATTGGATAAGCTGGGTGGATTTGAGTAAATACAAACCTGATTTTCACATACCGGCGGCGTTTGGGTGCATGCGAATGGTCAAGTAAGACCTACTAAGATGAATATCGACCTGTCGGGAGGGAGGACATAAAGTTTCAAACCTATTATACGTCGTAGTGCTCTTCGATATGGATTTGAACGTTTTCCCTGTGGGCGCTGGAGACATCGGAATTTATTCTGCCGAATTTTCTCATTGCCCATAAGATTCTAACGGCGGCAATTGCGCAGCCGACACCCGCTATACAGAATATTATTGAAAAGAGTATGGCAAAAAGGTCTCGCAGGACGTAAATGAGAAATCCAAAGCCAATTAAAATCAGGCCAAGGATGAAAATTGTCGCCGCTAAACCTCTGGAAGCGCGGGAGACTGCATTTGTGTAAAAGTTAAAGCTCATTTTTTTTAGAAGCTCTTAATACTTTGTGAAGCGCATCCCGTATTCATCTGACGAGATGCGCTCCACGCTATCAGTCTTTTAATACATTCCGCCTCCGGGGGGCATCGCCGGCGGGGCTTCTTTCTTTTCGGGAATCTCACTGACCAATGCCTCCGTGCTCAGCAGCAGTGAAGCAATTGATGCACCGTTCTGCAAAGCGGCCCTTTCGACTTTCGTCGGAACAATAACACCGAAGTTTACCATATCGCCGTATTTTTTCTGCATCGCATCATAGCCGAAGTTCTTTTTGTCGCTTTCCATAACCTTCTGGGCCACGATTGAGCCGTCCAGACCAGCGTTTTTAGCAATCTGCTTAATCGGACTTACCAAAGCCCTTCGGACAATATCGGCTCCAATTTTCGCATCGCCAGTGAGCTTTATTTTGTCAAGGACGGACAAAGCCCTAAGGACAGCCACTCCGCCTCCGGGGAGGATTCCTTCTTCGACAGCCGCCCGACAGGCATGCAGAGCGTCTTCCACGCGTGCCTTCTTTTCCTTCATTTCGGCCTCTGTTGCAGCACCGACCTGAATTTGTGCAACACCACCGGCCAGTTTTGCCAGTCTTTCCTGCAGTTTCTCGATGTCATAATCGCTGGTGGATTTATCAATCTCATTTTTAATCTGCTCGATTCTGCCTTTGATTGCCTCTGTGCTGCCGCCGCCTTCGATAATAGTAGTGTTTTCCTTATCGATAGTAATTCGTTTTGCCCTTCCGAGCTGCGAGAGTTCAATACCCTCAAGTTGTAAGCCCAGGTCCTCAAAGATAGCGTCACCGCCGGTCAGGGTGGCAATGTCACTGAGCAGGGCTTTTCTCCTGTCGCCAAAACCGGGCGCTTTTACAGCAGCTATCTGCAGGACACCTCGCAGCTTGTTTACGACCAGCGTAGCCAGAGCTTCGCCCTCGACGTCCTCGGCGATAATCAAAAGGGGATTCCCCTTTTTAGATACTTTTTCAAGCAGCGGAACGAGTGATTTTACCGAGCTGATTTTCTTCTCGTGTATGAGAACATAAGGTTTTTCCAGCACTACGGTCATATTCTCAAGATTATTGATAAAGTGCGGGCTTAGATACCCTTTATCAAACTGCATTCCCTCAACCAGTTCTACCGTTGTTTCCAGAGCCTGGCCTTCTTCGACGGTGATAACACCGTCTTTGCCGACCTTGTCCATTGCTTCGGCCATTTTTTTGCCAATTTCGGCGTCCTGATTTGCCGAGCACGTTG
>CAZTKW010000645.1:0-2615 GCA_964614315.1 uncultured Pirellulales bacterium | reverse complement strand
GTAATAATAAATAATGAAGCCGAGGGCAGCGGCGGAGGTATTTACTGCTCCAAAAGCAAAGCAACTATAATCAATTGCATAATAGCGGGAAACCATGCATCATTTGGCGGAGGAATAAGGTGCTCTTTAAGCAGTGACATTGAAATCAACAACTGTACCATCATAAATAATTCAGCAAGTCCGGGGTGGGGAGGAGATGGTATATATTGCTCCTCAAACAGCAGCCCGAACATTGTAAACAGCATTATCCGGTCCAACGGTTCGGAGCAAATCTACTCCGGCGATGTCAGCCCAATAATTACATACAGTAATATTGAAGATGGATGGGCAGGGACAGGTAATATAGATACAGACCCGTGTTTTGCATTATTTGACTTAAATGGAGACCCTAATATGTGGGATTTTCACCTTCAAAGCGCTTACGGGCGATGGAATGTAAACTCTTTTGGAATTGACTTTAATAAGGATGGAGTAGTAAATCTGTTCGATTTTGCCAAACTTGCCAATGAATGGTTTGAGGAAAGCACTAAACTGCCGGAAGACCTAAATTATGATAATACAGTCGATTTAGCAGACCTGCAGATATTTGCACAATACTTTTTAACCTCTGGTTATAAAGGTCAATGGGTCTTCGATGCGCTGACAAGTCCATGCGTTGATGCAGGGGACCCTAATTCAGATTGGAGTGGTGAGCCGTGGCCAAACGGCAAACGTATAAATATGGGTGCTTATAGCGGGACGTACGAAGCAAGCAAAAATGGCAATGCGGCTGATTTTAATGTTGACGGTACGGTCCATTTCGCCGACTTCGGGCAGCTTGCAAAGGAATGGATGCTTGAAGAGAAGTGCATTGAGGATTTGAATGGAAACGGAGTTGTGGAGCACTCCGACCTCGATATTTTTGCCGAGAATTGGCTATGGCAAAAGGAATAGGAAACTTTCCCACACAAAGAAATGGGCAGAAGCAACCCCCCTGCCCTAATTTATATTACCACCCCTGCAATAAAATAGCATCAGATGCATTCCATATTAAACTAATTGTCCTGCAGCTTTATAATGCTCGCCGTCTTCTGAGCCATCCGACAAAGACAACACCAATGCTACCGAGTAAAACAGCACCTGGTGCGGGAACTATTGGGGCAGTCTCTCTGACCTCCATAATAAGGTCCTGATAGTCCATGTCCCCCAGATTGAGGTCTTCCCAGCAGATAATGTACGTAGGCTCTAAAGCAGTGTCAAGGCTGTAGGTCACCATATGGTCCCATAAGTTCTCATTGAGTGACTGGTCACTGAACCAAATATCACCGGTGTTCTTGTCCTCGAGGGCCCACACAAATGTTGTATGCGAGGTTATGAAATCATCAGTGCTCCCAACTATGAAGGGGTCAGGAACGAGCCATATGATAGAGGCGCCGCCGTCCTCAGAATATCCGAATAGATGGTTATGGCCTGCATATTTTGCTACGGCCTCTGCGCCTCCATTAGTCTCATACCAGAACTGGTCCGCGGAATCATCAATTCTTGTGAGATTATCCCAACCATAGATACCATCCAAGATACCACCTGTGTCCTCTAAATACTTGTCAGTACCATCCCAAGAATCGGTGCTTATAAAAGTAATTGCTGCTTGCGTAGAAGCGCTGCAAGCCAGAACAACAGCAACCCACAAAATTAACTTTCTCATAATTACTCCTTCTTTTTAAGTTTTCACGAAGCGAGAAGGAATACAGCATCGGCAGATTTTTCCCACTTGCGTTCCTAAGGTTTAAGTTTAAGTTATCTCATCTTATATTGTCCTTCGTCTTCTGAGCCAGCCGACAAAAACCACACCAATGCTACCGAGTAAAACTGCTCCGGGAGCAGGGATGACGCCGTTGTTGTAAAAAGCTTCACTATCTTCGGGACCACCAAAAGGAAATCCCTGAGCTTTCAAACCAACCGCAATGGTATGATCTTCTAAACCGGTGATTACATCACTAAACGTAGCATAAACACTAGGACTAGGAAGATCATTTCTAAGAGTGTATAAAACGCTTATCCACTCGCCTGGATCAATACCATTGCCACCACCACTGGGAGGGTCTGCATCTATGTCTCCAATTACTGCTACACCACCATAGGTTAATGTAAAAGCACCGTCTCCTGGTAGATGAGGGGGTGATGCACCTTCACTGAAAAAAACACCTCCACTGGAATCATCTATCTCAGCAAGATCGAACAATACACCATCATAGAAGTAGATACCATCAATAAAAGTTTGCTGCCATCCATCTACTTGAAGGTTGTCGAACATGAAAAGTACTTGATGTGCATCAACAGCTGCGTTATACCCTTGGTCGTCCACAGTCATAAAAAACTGTGCCTCACCAATAGCACCATTCAATAACTGATCCGTCCCGTCACCAGCTTCCTGAATGTGAGTAAAACTGTACGTTGGTCCGGCCACTACAAGAGTAGAAAAGACACATAAGATCACAAGAGCAAGATATAGAACTAATTTCTTCATAGAATCACCTTCTTCCAAACAGTAGTTAATAAAATCAATTTTTTCATACATATCCTCCTATGTTAAAAGTCTACTCCAATTATTAATATTTTTTACGCTAACTGTTTGC
>CAZTKW010000644.1:0-2617 GCA_964614315.1 uncultured Pirellulales bacterium | reverse complement strand
AGAGTCAAAGGCAATATTATTTCCCGCGTCTTGATCGTTGAAGAAGGCGCGATTTTCACCGGCAATTCGGACATGTCAGAAGGCGTTGACCCGGGAGATTGAACCGTTATCCTAAAATTTGTTAATAAACCGTTGATAATGCAATGTTGTGTTATAAAATAACTTATGGTTCTTCCGTTCTTCGTTTAGTAATTTATCAACAGCAATAGGTTGTCCTCGAAAAGACGGTGAAAAGATGCAAGAGAGCCTCGATAGAATAAGAGCGTCTGAGGAAAAGGCCAAACAACGCGTTGCCGGGGCGAAGAAGCGTCTCCAGGTGGAACTTGGAGCGGCACAGGGCAAGGCCGAAGAAGCACGTAAAGCCTCGAACCGTCGCGCTAAGGCTATTATAGCGAAGGCCACCGACGATGCCGAACATCGCGCTCAGGCTCGCGCCCGTGAAATACAGGACACTCAGGTAAAGGAGATCGAAAAGCTCAAATCCGAGGTAACCCGTCGTTGGGATAGCGCTATCGAATACATTGTCGGAGAGTTCCGGTCATGGCGATAGTCCCCATGCAAAAAATCGGTATTGTCGCTCACAAGAGCGATTTCGAAAGTCTGACCGATCTGCTGGCCGAGCTGGGTATCGTCCAGGTTGCCGCACATCCGGAAAAATCTCCCGAGGCGGGCCATGATATCGAAAACCTTCTGGTAAGGATCGAACGCGTAAATACTTTTTTAGCGGACGCGGTTGAAAAGCAACCCCGGCCGCTTACGATTTCCTACGAACAACTAGCGAATCTCGCGGGGGAGTTTGATCTCGAGAAGACCCTCGATAAGGTCGAAAACGACCGCATCCGTCTCGAGCGACTCCGAGCGAAGGAAACGAATTTAGTCCAAACAATACAGAACCTCGAGCCTTACGGAATCCTGAAGTATCGTCTCGATCAACTCGCGGATACCGATCAGGTCGGCATCCGATTGGGATTTGTTCCAAAAACCTATAGCTCCGAGGTCATCCAGAAGGACCGGGATTATGTTGACCTATGCGATCAAGAGGAGCTAAGCTCCGATGCGAACGGCAGCCATGTCCTGATTACCTTCCATCGCTCAATAGAGGACGACGTAGATAAGCGCCTTGCGGATTGCGAGTTCGCTCGGTTCCATCGCGGAGACCTCGCGGATACACCGGCGGTCGAGCTTTCACTGGCAAACGAGGAACTGGCGGAGGTCCGCGATCTTATCCGGGATTATGAGCAAAGCTCCAGAAGAGAGGGTATGGAGCTTCTACCGAAACTCGCCGCGCTCCATGGTTATCTCGGCATGAAGCTTTCGGAGGTGCGCCTCTCCGACCTGGCCGAACGCACCGAGCAAACGCTTTATTTGACTGGCTGGATGAAGGAAAGCGACATGAAAGCGATCCGCGAGGATCCGCCGAAACGCCTCGAGAGCGGTTTTATCGAACAGATAGCCCCGATGGAGGGGGAGGTCCCACCGGTGGCGCTAAAGAACCCGCCGGTAATCGAGGCCTTCGAGGTCCTGACCGACCTTTACGGTCGCCCGCGCCGGGGAATGGTCGATCCGACACCGTTTATTGCGCCATTCTTCCCGATCTTCTTCGGCTTGTGTCTCACCGACGCCGGTTATGGGCTTCTCCTGAGTCTCATCAGCGCGGGGCTCCTCGCTTTCGGCAAACTCGCCAGCGGCACGCGGAAATTTATGCGTTTTATCCTGTATTCCGGCATTGCGACGGTGATTCTCGGCGCTCTCGCGGGCGGATGGTTCGGCATCGACCTGCAGGCATCGGACTGTATAATAGCAAAAGCGTTACTTTCTATCAAGATTTTCGATCCGCTCGACAATGCAATTCAATTCTTTGCTATCAGCATATTCCTCGGCGTGATCCAGGTATCGGTCGGGTTCGCGCTGAGCGGTTATGTCGGCTATAAAGAATCCCCGAACGGTGCGCTGCGGGTGAGGTCGGTTTTGCTCGCGCTGAGCTGGATCGCTGTGACACTCGGTGCGGGGGTTTTTGTGGCCAATTACCTGATACCCGAGACTATGGCTCCGATTCTGGGCTTCGGGATCGGTCTCCTGAAATTCGGTGCACTGGGGATAGTTGGCTTCTCGATAATTCTTGGAATTATCGGCAAACGCGGTGTTGGCGGCGCTATCGGCGACGGCCTCGCGTTCGACGGCCTCTACGGCATTGTCGGCCTTTTCGGGGACCTGCTCTCATACACCCGGATCCTCGCGCTGGGGCTATCGACCGGCGTCATCGCCGGGGTCATCAATATCATCGCAAAGCAGCTTTCGCAGATGATCCCGGGAGTGGGGATAGTCTTCGCGGCGCTGTTGGTCATAGTGGGTCATATCGCTTATACGGGTCTTTCTGCGCTCGGGGCATTCGTGCACCCGGCGAGGCTGCATTTTGTCGAGTATTTCACCAAGTTCTACGAGGGCGGCGGCGAGCCGTTCACGCCGTTCAAGAGGAAGATAGAAGGGGTGAAGATAGAAAAATGAAAGGGTTTAAGGGTTCAGGGCTCGGGCGACGGAGGTGTAATTAACCCGCGAGGAATATGGGGAATAAAAGAGACATCGCTGGTTGGAAGTCGAATGAAGGATATAAATGAGC
>CAZTKW010000643.1:0-2618 GCA_964614315.1 uncultured Pirellulales bacterium | reverse complement strand
CCAAAAGGCGATGCGTATAACAGTAATTTAAATCTTTCTGTTGATGCGACTACTACTCTGGGCGATTTTGTAGGTCATTTGAACACCGTTCTTGGTAGCAATTCTACAGTTTCTTTGGTTAATGGTAGAATAAAAATAGCCGATGCTGTCAGCGGCTACAGCAAATCGGATGTGAATTTTTCTTATTCCGGCGATGGAACGCTGATAACACCCGGTTACTTTGAGGTGTCTACTGTTGGTGGCACAGAAGTCAAAAACATCAATATTACCGTCTATGACTCTCAGGGAGGTGCACATGTCATGGCTTGTGCGTTTGTCCGAACAGGCACTGCCAATACTTGGGATATGATAATGACTTCTATCACGGGGGATGTTAGCGCTATAAATATGGACAACCGGCGAATCGAGGGAATAGAATTTGATGCCAGTTTTGGTTGCTACTCAGGTTTGAATACTAAAACTGAATCGAGTGAATTTAAGGTAACCTTTGCACATGATACATCTAATCCGCAGACTATTGCGATATCGATGGGTACGGCGGGACAGTTGGATGGCCTGACCCAGTTCGCCGGCAATTCTACTGTTGTCGCGGGAGAACAGGACGGTTATGAGGCAGGGCGGCTTTCCTCTGTTTTGGTTAATAATGAAGGTATGGTTATTGGCACTTTTTCTAACGGTATTAAGAAAAATATTGCAACTTTGCGTATTGCCTTGTTTGAAAATACAGCGGATTTGGAGAATATAGGCAATGTATACTTCATCCCATCAACCAACTCAGGTGAAGCGATAGCTACCCAGGCGTTAAGTAATGGGGCCGGTTCCATTCATAGCGGAGCATTGGAAAAATCCAATGCTGATATAGCTAATGAGTTTGTTACTATAATTCAGGCCCAACAAGGTTTCCAGACCAATGCTCGAACCATTACAGTTGCCAATGATATATTGCGAGAGCTGACTAATCTTATCAGATAAAAACTTCAAGATTTTATGATAAAAATTGTACTTGTAATTATGGAATGGTTAAATGCAACCATTTTGGCACTGACGCCTGTCGAGCGTTGGCAAGCGGCCAGACGCCCCGGTGCGAACTTTATTACTGAAAACTGGTTTATGACAACAAGTGTGGTTGTCATAATTGTATTGGCTGTGTTGCTTTTGGTGGTTAGTTATTATAACAGGAGAACACAGGGACGAACCGACCGGCAACAGATGTTTTTTGAGGAAGCTACTAAGCGGGGTTTAAGTCAACATGAGAGCCAAACTTTACTCAGGATAGCAGCTTATGCAAAACTGAAACAAAGCGAATCGGTTTTCAATATAAGCAGGGCTTTTGAACGCGGGGCCGCAGTAATGATGGAAAAAAGCCTGGCTCAGGGACAGGAAACAGAGGAAAGCAGGCAATTGAAAACAGAACTGTCATTTTTGCGTGAAAAGCTTGGTTTTCAAAGTCAACCTGTTCGGTCTATCGGTACTGCAGGCAGGTCAAGGAAATTGAGCAGCAGGGAAATCCCCGTAGGCAAGAAAGTTCATATAACACGTCGAACAAACCGTACTTCAGACAATATTGAGGCGAGTGTTATAAATAATAGTGATGAGGAACTGACGCTTAAACTGGCAATGTCGGTGAGAATTAATTTCGGTGAGCTTTGGCGAATACGTTATTATTTCGGCGCTTCGGTTTGGGAGTTTGATACTTCTGTAGTTAGTTATGATGGCGATATTCTGATTTTAAATCACAATGATGACGTGCGTTTCATAAATCGTCGGCGTTTTCTACGTGTTCCGGTAAGCCAGCAGGCATTTGTTGCGAGCTTTCCATTCTCAAGACAAATTTCCGGAGGTTCTGGCAACAACGAGAATATATCTGTTGATATGTGGAGGCCGCCGAAATTTGTCCCTGCAGTTGTCACTGAGTTGGCGGGGCCTGGTTTACGTATAGAGAGCCAACTGGAAGCAAAAGTGGCCGACAGAATTTTGGTAATGCTTAGGCTGGATGAGGAAAATGGTGGTGGTTCGGCTGAAGCTGGCCATAATAGCAAAATAACAGCATCAAAAATCATAGAAGATATCGGAGAGGTTAGACAAGTCAGACCTATAAAAAATGGTTTTTCGATAGCGGTTGAACTAACAGGATTGAACGACACAGACGTCAACGAGCTAATTCGTGCTACCAACGCAGCTTCTCTGAAAGCTCGGACCAAAGGTCAAAAGGTTCCAGATGTCGAAAACACGGTAGAAAGCGTTGTCGAGACTATGACTGCATAAGGAATTCGAGATGTCGGATATTACATCCCAGATTAGTTTGAGCATCAGTGATTTAGAGGAACAGTTTAGTATCGTTACACATAATCTGGCCAACGTAAGCACGGTCGGATACAAACGTATATGCAGTACATTTGCCCAATCGCTGGAAATCCAGCAGGAAGGTACGGAAGCAGAAGTTTCAGAGGAGGCTGAGTTGGAAACAATGCTTGATTTTTCGCAGGGCAGCATTGTTCAAACAGCAAGGCCGCTGGATTTTGCCTTGTATGGTAAAGGTTTTTTTGTGATAGAGACACCGGAAGGGCCTCTTTACACTCGGAATGGGATGTTTCAAACGAACCAAAATGGTCAAATAG
>CAZTKW010000642.1:0-2619 GCA_964614315.1 uncultured Pirellulales bacterium | reverse complement strand
TAACGCCTTGTGATAAGCCTGATCTGGGTCATTAATGACCGTATGCAATATTGTTACTATGGGGGCTTTCAGCCTGTTTAACAACAGGCTTAGATAAGAGCCTGCATCGCCACCAAAAAGACCAAATTCGTGCTGAACGGTAACCACGTCAACATGACTGAAATTGATATAATCGGCTGCACTGATATAATCACTTTTTACATCCTGGCGAATTTCAAACTTTACAGGTTCATTATACTTTTCTTCATTACTCGACCGCATTGCGAAGACCAAAGGCTCGAACCCTCCCTTGGCTGCTAAAGTGGCATTTTTGATAAGGTCTGAGGTAAAAGTCGCAATTCCACATTTTCTCGGAAGGTAAGAGGAGATAAAAGCCACTTTTTTTGTGGAAATTTTTGCCATCCGTAACTTCCCCTGTATTAAATAGAGCAAAGACTGTTCTTTCATTCTAAATTTCCTTTATCAAACTGTCAAGAAAATTGGCCGCTGAAGTCAGATTTTTTTGCCGAATGAATCGCTTAGTTTGGCCTTGCCTGGAATAATAAACAGCTTTATATGCTAAAAAATGGCACTTTTTGATTTTTTCTACAAATTTTTTGCTTTTTTTCCAACAAATGTTATAACTTTCGTACAATATACTACTAATGCAGTAGGAATAATAGGAAACTGGTTATGAAGCTTTCGACTCGGACAAGATACGGAATACGGGCTATTTTGGAACTGGCTGAAAACTACGGCAAGGGGCCTTTGCAAATCAGGGCCATTGCTCATAGTCAGGAGATTTCAATAAAATATCTCGAACAATTAATGGCTCTGCTCAAATCGGCAGGATTTGTAAGAAGCATCAGAGGTTCCAAAGGTGGTTATATCCTTGCCAATGCTCCAAATGAAATTAAACTCAGTGACGTTTTTAATGCCCTCGAGGGGCCTGTAGTTACCACAGAGTGTCTTGAAAATAACAGCTATTGCGAGCGAGTTGCCGACTGTGTGGCAAGGCAGGTTTGGGCGGAGGTGCAGCAAGCTATTATGACTGTTCTGCAATCTAAAACGCTGCAGGACCTGGTTGATAAGACAAAAGATAAGAGAGCATTATATTATCAAATATAGAAGAAAGGGATAAACTATGAGCGCGATATTTGAAGATATCACCGCAGCGGTCGGGTATACCCCGCTGGTGCAAATAAATAAACTTGGGTCAAATAAGGCTGCCATACTGGCCAAACTCGAATCATTTAATCCCTGCGGCAGTGTAAAAGACAGAATCGCATTGGCAATGATAGAAACAGCGGAAAAAAATGGAAAGATTAAAACAAATACCGTTATAATCGAACCTACCAGCGGCAACACCGGTATAGGGCTTGCCTTCATTTGTGCTGCCAAGGGGTATAAATTAATTCTGACTATGCCCGAATCGATGAGTATCGAGAGAAGAAAGCTACTTCGATTATTCGGTGCCGAAATTGTACTGACTCCGGCCGAAAAAGGTATGGTCGGCGCTGTAACAAAGGCCGAAGAGCTTGTGGCCGAAAACCCAAATGCCTTTATGCCGCAACAGTTCAACAATCCTGCAAATCCTCAAATCCACAGGGAAACCACTGCAAAGGAGATTTGGGTGGACAGCGACGGAAATGTCGATATTTTCGTGGCCGGTGTCGGAACAGGAGGAACCTTGACAGGCTGTGGGGAAATATTAAAGCAACACAATAAGAATCTAAAGGTGGTGGCGGTGGAACCAAAAGGTTCTCCGGTGCTTTCGGGAGGCAAGCCGGGCCCGCATAAAATTCAGGGTATCGGGGCCGGTTTCGTCCCAGAAGTTCTAAATGTCGGGATAATTGATGAAATCATCAAGCCGGCAATTAGCAGAAAAAGAAGGAATCCTGGTTGGGATAAGCTCAGGAGCTGCACTTTGGGCGACAATACAGCTTTCACAGAGAAAGGAAAACGAAGGCAAAACAATAGTAGTGATTTTGCCGGATACCGGGGAAAGGTATATCTCAACGGAAATGTTCAAACAATAGGCCTTTGTTTTTTGCCAGAGGAGCTTATTATGCAAAAAAAAACTTTGACCAATAAGAAAATAGAGAATCTGGTTGGCGAAATTACACGGACGTATAAAGGTGACACCGGCATCAATTTTATCGACACCTCCAACCTGCCCGTGAAAGATAAAATCCTGGAGATCCTTGATTTACTTGTTGAACTCCTTTTTCCGGGTTATACCGGCAAAAGAACGGTTACCAAATCGAATGTTAATTTCATCGTTGGTGACATTCTTTGCCAGGTCGCAACGGAGCTAACCGAACAAATAGAACGTGCCTTCAAGTACCGCTGCAGAATGGAAAAATGTGACACCGGTGACTGCCGGGCAATGGCTGAGGATGCAACAGGGCATTTATTAGAGCAGCTTCCAGAAATCAGAGAAATGCTCAAAGGTGACGTCGGTGCTGCGTTCGATGGAGACCCTGCCGCAAAATCCTATGAGGAAATCGTGATAAGCTATCCCTGCATTATAGCAATTGCGACACATCGGATTGCTCACGAGTTATACCTGAAAGATGTGCCGTTAATCCCGCGGATAATGGGCGAATGTGCGCACGCAAAAACCGGCATCGATATACA
>CAZTKW010000641.1:0-2619 GCA_964614315.1 uncultured Pirellulales bacterium | reverse complement strand
TCTCTGTAATCTTCAGACTCGACTTTAAGCTTAGAGACATTCGAAGCACAAGAAGGTTCTAAAACAACATGTGAAATGGGTAGGGGCACAAAAGCTAATTTTACTGAGTCTGTGTTCGAAATATCACCTAAAGTACAATAAATATGAAAAGTCTTGAGTTTATTAAATTGTTCATATGCTTTCAAGACAGATGTATAATCTTTATATTCGTCTTCGCCTTCACATATTTTTGAATAATCAAAAGGCGGGGACAAAAAACGGGTTTTTGGCTTTGTATCCATTAATTGTTCGTTTGTTACTACAAAATCTTTAATGTAAGCACCTAAAACAACATTAATTTCATTTTCAAAAAATTTGTACATACTATAATTTGGATACTGCATATTTGCTTCCATTAATCCATTTAATATAGTGTCGTAACTTTATATTATATCGGCAAAATACTTATTGGCAAAGCAAGAGTAATACTTTCTGCTACAAATTTAGTACAGTTTAATGTTCCAGGTAACCATGAAAGACTAAATCTTACAGGAACTGATACATCTTCTGCATAGGCAATGCCCACAGTTCCCAACGTCCACAATCCAAACTGAGCTTCTGTAAAACTACAAATCTTCCATTTACCTGTTGCCATGAAATTAATCTCCACTTCAGACTTGGGTTCAACTATAATATTACCAGGAACAATCTTAAAAAACTTTGAAAGTTTATTACTAATATTACGCAAAATAACCAGTCCCCTATCTGTTGGATTATTATGAACATAAACACCAAGGCCGGTTTCTCTGCCGTATTTATTAAGTCTTTCCAACCACAGTCCAAAGTGGACAGGCAAACCTCTTGATTTTATTAACCACATTTTCCATCTTTGTCGTATCGGAGAAACACCTCTTCTCAAGAATCGCAACGGCTTGCTATTCCACCACTGTTTAAGTTTATTTTGTATCGATTGAACAATATTTATCTCACCTATATTAAACATCCCGCTTGGATCAATATTGTTTATTGGGGTGCAATGTGCATAGAGGTATTTGTGCAGTGACTGCGGGTCGTTGGTGTTTAGAGCCTGTGCAAGTACATCATCACCAATAATATAAGCTGTGGTATTAGCTCCTGATGTTTGCTCAAAGACCTGCGCATAGCCGGTATGGTTGTATGAATTTTGCTCATTAGTTACAGCAGTGAGATATTTGCGTTTGAAAGAAAATTTTGATATAATTGCGGAATCGGAAGGCTTGGTTTCGCAGCCAAACGTTTAAATGGGAAAAGTCAGTTCAAATCAAACGGGGCAAGAATGAGAAAGATAATCTTTAGCCTGTTAGCTGTCACAGCCGTTGGTATCACCTCGGCCGGCAGCGATAAATACAGCATCGACAGGGATGCGCTCGAGTCCTGGTCGGCGAAGTTTCGCAACTGGCATTATTACGGCGAACTCGTCATACCACCAAGCCCGAAGGACGGGCTAAACTTCCATCTGACCGATTGCCCCCTTATCTACCGTATCGATGATAATAAGTGGTACATGTGGTACCTCGGCTATGACGGACGAGGTTACCAGACGGCTGTGGCTGAAAGTAACGACCTTGTAAACTGGAAGCCAAAACATCTGGTCATGAGCTTTGGAAAGCCCGGGGCCTTCGATTACGGCGGGGTAACTTTCGGCGGAGCACTCTTCGAATCCTATGACCTCGACAAAATCGGTAAATTAAAAAAATACAAAGGCAAATACCGCGTGCTCTATGGGTGCTACCTGCGGCAGGGAGGGTACGAACTCGGTCCCGGCGCCCAGGGCGCGGCCTGGAGCTATGACGGGATTACATGGCACCGCCAGTCGGAAGATAAAGCCGTTCTTTCTATCGAAGGCGCCGCGGATTGGGAAAAAGATACGATATATCAGCCCTGGCTGGTCGAACACGAAGGAAAATTCTGGAACTTCTACAACGCCTATGGTTCAGGAGGAGGTCAGATAGGGTTGGCCTTTTCGAACGATTTTGTCACGTGGCAAAGATACGCGGAAAATCCCATCCTTCGAACGGGCCCGGCCGGCTCCTACGACAGCGGCTACTGCTCGGACCCGAAAGTCTTCCGCGACGGGGACCACTGGGTAATGGTATATTTCGGCGTAGGTAAAGGGGGTGAACATATAATGGCGGCATTTTCACGAGACCTTCTGCATTGGACGTCCCATCCAGAACCTCTTTATAAGGCGGGGGGACATCCAACAGGGCTCGACAGTCATGCCGCCCACAAAATAACGCTGATATATAACGGCAAAACAGATACTTACTATATGTTCTACTGCGCCTCCGGCAATAAAGGCCGGGGAATCGCCCTTTTGACCAGTAAGCCTTTGTCAAAAGAGCAAACGATAAGTCCCTAACAATTCCTGTCGTGCCAAAGCTCTTAAACTATATAAGCTTTCATATATCTTCAAAGCTATTGCAGAGAGAAGACTTTAAAATTGGAAATTTTGAAAATAGCCCGGGAGCCTATAGCCCTGAATCCTATTTTGCCGCCCGTTGGAATTTGATCTTCGATCTGCTGCGGGTCGGTAAAACCACTGGCCAACTTTCCATCGACGAACAAATTACAAGTCGGGCCCCGTTTGACAATAGTTAC
>CAZTKW010000640.1:0-2625 GCA_964614315.1 uncultured Pirellulales bacterium | reverse complement strand
GGGTTATCAATCGTTTTTACCGGCAATTTGATTGTGGTACTGGGAGCATATTTTTTGGTTAACAGTGGCTTTAACATTCTTTATCATCAAAAATCATTGAGCTCATTAAAAAATAATGAACTTGACAAGGGGTGGAAAAGGCAAAGTTATGCTCTTACGGTGTTGAATTTATCCACGATAATATTCGGCAAGGTGGATATTGTTTTATTAGGATTATTGTTTGAACAAACGGGTCAGATGGGTCAGGTTGCCGTTTACGGTTTGGTAATGAAATTTGTGGATGTGTTTTTCAGTACAATAAAAAGCACAATAGAAGCGGTTGTTCCGAGTCTGTACAAATCCAAAACCATTACAATCAGGTATTTCTACAAGTTTTTCCTGCTCTCATTTCTGTTACCATTTGCCTTGTGGTGGATTGTCAAGTATCCGATTCTTTTTATATATCCCCAGAGGTATTCGGAGGTTATTTTTTACTCACAGGTTTATTTAACTGTTATACCGATTTATTTTTTGAACTTAACGGCGACTTATTTCATGATTAAATATAAGCTGGATAATGAGATTAATCTGAGTAGAATCGTTTCTATAATAGCCGTAATTATTTTTTACTCGGTGCTGATTCCATTGTACGGCGTGTGGGGTGGTGTAATCTCTTCTATGCTGTATTTTATTGTGCAGTTGGTCGTAAACCTGTTCTTGCTGAGAATTAGAAAGCCGAAATGAAGTCAAGATTTGCGTGGTTCCGGCAGCAAGACCGGTAAAAAGATACTTTAAATTATTTCAATTCGGAGGAGATGTCGATATAATCGGGTAATTGGAAGGAAAAATATTTCCAAGAGTGATAAATAGGAAATGTCAGTTGCCCCGTGTTTTGGTCACCTGATAATCCCTGGTGTGGCAATACAGATGACAAATATAGTTAATGTAAAAATTAGGCTGCAATTTCCAGCGGTCCAATATTTTGCAGGCTTATTAGTAAGCCTGGTTTTTCTGCTGGTTCTTATGAATTCAAAGGCAGCTTACACAAATCTTCAAGTGCCCGAAGGTGAGTATCAACATAACAGGTGGGCGGGCACAGATGTTATGTCATATGTAAATCCTGCCAGGAATTATTTACAATATGGGGTCTTCGGCGAGGGCAATACTCCGGATTATGTTCGGGGAATTGGGTATCCTTTATTTCTCAGCGTGATGATGAAGGTTTTTGGCAGCAAATGGCTTGTTGCCACTTTCCTTTTTCAAGCGGTCATTTTTGCATTCGCATACCCCATATTAACGAAAATAGCAGCTATTTTGTTTAATCAGAAATATCCTTATGTCATTCCGGCTTTTTTGTTTTATCTCGTGTCTGGGGCTTATTTTACAAAGGTTCCTATTTTATTAACGGATACGTTTTTTTCAGTATTTTTTATTATAGGTTTATATTTTGGACTATTGTCTATTGTTAAACAAAGTTGGAAATATTTGTTTTTACAGCTGTTTTTTATTGGTTATACAGCACAAGTCCGTCCATATTTGATTTTTTATCCCGTACTTAACGTTTTTATTTTGCTGTCTGTTGCCAGGAGATACCACATATCTGATAGCCGAAAGGTTAAAATTCTTATCTCAACTTCCTCAATTCTGTTTTTGGTCCTATGCAATATGCAATCGTTTCGAAATTATTTGAACTATGGTTTTTTTGCGCCCTCGGATGTTTCCTCTACGATTTTGTTCACATGCCTGGCAAAGCCGGTACTTGTTAATGTGAACGAAGCGGACAGCGCCGAAAAAATGCAGGCCGAGATTGACAAGATTGACAACATTCAAAAGAGGTCAAGCTTGAAACGGCGATACGCAATAAACACATTTATAGAATATCCCTTGCCGACATTGAAACAGGTTGCAAAAAATGCGGTTTCGTCGCTTGGGGCCGCTCACCACTACGATATTTTCAGATTTTGGGGTTATCACTGGTGCGACACTAACATTCCCGGCAAAATGCCATTTAAGAAGTCATCCCTGGTCTATGCTGTCAGAATTATTTTCTATTTGGTTTACTTTGTTATATACCTGTTTTTTGGGTTTTTTCTTGTTCGCTTAATAAGAGAGAAAAAGATATTCTTTTTTTTCACAATACTTATTTTTTTGTTTAGTTTTTTATTCTCGGCATTCATAGCAGGCGGAGCGGCAAGAATGCGTTTACCCGTTGAGGGGATAATTATTATTTTTTCCTTTTATGAGATTAGCCGGATAAAGTATTTAAAGGGGACATGGTTGTCCTCTAAGACAATTTGTCAATAAATACGGGACATGTTTAAGGTTGAATATCTACCGCTCATTCTGGTGATAAACATTAGACAGGATTCTTTACAAGGTTAAATATCGGATAAGCTGTATTTGTCCTCTATAACACTGTTAAGGACCAAATTGGACTAAAGTGCAGTTAAGATTTTATTCGGTTTTGGCGCCACTGGACACATTTCTTCCGTGAAGTCAGGGTAGAAGAAAAATGACCATTGAAAAATATTTTATTAAGGACGACTATTTTGCAAATAATCGGGTTATAACCATTGATGAGACTTCAGGGGGACAATATTGGAATGAGTCCAGGATTTACAGTTCATATTATTATCAGTTTCCTGT
>CAZTKW010000639.1:0-2631 GCA_964614315.1 uncultured Pirellulales bacterium | reverse complement strand
CATCAAAGACCCTCCGGCTGCTTTCACTTTGCCGCCTCCGGTTATGTAACTCGTTTTGAAATGGCACAATTCATCTTTGAAAATCTCAAAATCCCGGTCAATTTAAGCAGATGCAAAACCGCCGATTTCCCAAGCCCCGCTAAAAGACCCTTGAACAGCCGCTTCAATTGTGAGAAAATCCAGGCTGTCCTTGAAGAACCAATCGAAAACTGGCAGACACCGTTAAAACATTTTCTGGAGCAGTTATGAAAAATATTTTGGTTACCGGCGGGGCAGGCTTTATAGCCGGAGAATTCGTACGGATGGTTCTCGCCGAGCATACCGACATCTTTGTTGCCAATCTCGACAAGCTCACCTATGCCGGTAATCTCGAAAATCTCGGTGATTTTTTGCACCATCCCAACCACAAATTCATCAAGGGTGATATTTGTGACGGCCCCCTTGTGGAAAATATTATCGATGAACATAAAATAGATGCTATCATTAACTTCGCCGCCGAAAGCCACGTCGACCGTTCCATCCTTGAGCCGAAAGTTTTTATTGAAACCAACATTACCGGCACACTCACCCTGCTCGAAGCCGCCCGTGACAAAAATATTCAGCGATTCATCCAAATCTCCACCGATGAAGTGTATGGCGCTCTCGGCCCGGAAGGCAAATTCACCGAAGATACCCCATTGAGCCCGAATTCGCCCTATTCTGCAAGCAAAGCCGCCGCCGACCATCTCGTAAAGGCCTTCGGACACACCTGGGGGCTAAAATACAACATCACTCGATGTTCCAACAATTACGGCCCGTATCAGTTCCCGGAAAAAATGCTTCCACTTATGATTAACAACGCACTGATTGATAAAAAACTCCCCATCTACGGTGACGGCCTCTATGTGAGGGACTGGCTCTATGTCTACGACCATTGTACCGCCGTTTGGAAGGTCTTGACCGAAGCCCCGCCCGGAGAAATCTATAATATTGGAGGCTGCAACGAAAAAACAAACCTTGAACTTGTTGCAATGATTCTGCAGCGCCTCAATAAACCCGACTCCCTCATCGAGCACGTCACCGACCGTCCCGGCCACGACAGAAGATATGCCATTGATGCAACTAAAATAATCCAACAGCTAAACTGGAATCCCACCGTTAATCTCGAAGAGGGAATAAATAAAACCATCGATTGGTATCTGCAGAACACCGAATGGCTCAACAACGTCGTTTCCGGCGAATATCAAAAATACTACGACAATATGTACAAAAACCGTTGAGCTCCCGCATAGCGCACACAACAACGCTCTCTGGCCTCTGTGTTTTCAAGTCCTATCGTCTTTTACTCTTTCCTTTCCTTATTATGTTCCCGCTAACCAGTGTCCCGCAAATATACTAAAGTCGAACATATCAACATCACAGTCACCATCCAGATCACCGATATAAATCCAGGCAAACTCATATGCGCCCATATCGACAATATATGTGCCGTCGCAGTTGCCGTCCGAAAAACGCGAATGCATATCAAGGTCAAGCGGCATCGGCTCAATAACATCACCATCGGTATCAACATCAGCCGTATCCGGATTAACCTCACTATTACCGCCGATATCTACGCACGGCGAATCATGGCTGAGATGAACATCGCCATAGTCATCGTTACTATTACCCCATCCGTCACCGCCGTCGTTCGGTTCACGCTCAAAGACCGGCTCAACGTCGATATTGTTGTTGGATGCTCCACCGTAAGGTATATTCGCATCATCCGGGATATCGTCCTGGATACAGCTATAGCTGACTATAGCAGTACTTTTACTGTCGTTATGAATCTGAGAAGTTTCATTGATACCCTCGCTGTCCTCATTACCCCAGAAAATGCAGTTAACAATACAGGGGTCGGCGTCACTCACATTATTTGATTGGTTATACATCCCGCCACCGTTAGTTCCTGCTATATTGTTCGCAAAGACACAGTTGCTGTATTTTATATTACTATTGTAATTCCAGACTCCGCCCCCCCTGTTGCCCTGCTTGTTGCCTACGAAAATACAATTCGTTACTGTGCCGGTCACCACCTGATTACGTAAAGCCCCGCCATACCAATCAGTCGCCGAATTGCCGACAAATCTGCAGTTTATAATATCACCGCCCGTATCATTATAAATTCCTCCGCCGGACTGCCCTGCTGTATTTCTGATAAAATCGCAGTTAATCGCCGTCAAGCTGCTGCTTTTATCTTCTAACCCACCGCCAACAATACTCCCCGAGTTCTCCTTAAAAGTACACCCTTTTATAGTCACAGTGCTGTTATTTGCGTTGGACATCCCCCCGCCATAAGCCCCTGTATTTCCCGTGAAAAGACAATCTTCTATTGTTGCATTACTGTTACTGTTATACATACCGGCGCCTACCCAGCCTGTGTTATTAATAATTTGGCAGTTACGAATTATTGGGCTGCCGGAACTATTAACGATTCCAACACCAGCAGCGGTCCCATCGCCCCCGCTAATAGTAAAACCATCCAGTACTGTCGAAGAATCCGTCCCGCTGCCGGTTACAATATGGTCGCTGTTATCACCGGCATCGCCCTCTGTGCCGATATCGCCGCTCAGGATAGTCTCGTCGCCGGTTGTGTCACGGTCATCCCACGAA
>CAZTKW010000638.1:0-2634 GCA_964614315.1 uncultured Pirellulales bacterium | reverse complement strand
CCAGGATAAAGTTGAAAAAGCTATACCCATCAATTGATTAGAGACAGAGCACTAGGGGGTGCATAGGGAAAGAGAAACAATGAGCGAAACCAATAAGTAAACCGGCAAATGTTAAAACGGTGCGGAGAAGTTAAAATGTAAACAGGTTTTGAGGTAAGCTTTTTAGCTTATTAGTGGTTTTTCAGGCTTCTGTAAAGCTCGATTTTGTTTTCCCATCTATGCGAATCTGTCAGGTTCGATGAATCGAGGCCCAAAGCCCACAAATCAAGCCACCATTTCCAGATAGAACACAGTAGTCTCATAAACAGCCCCCATTTCAATACTACCCACTAACAACCCCTATTTAAAGCGTACCCCATTATAACAGAACAGGAAATTAAATTCAGGTAAAAAGAAGTAAAACGGCGATTTAGAAGCGAGTTACGGGGATTGAGCAAAGCGAGGAGAGGTATTATCGGGCTGTTGGAGAAAAAAATTTTAACGAAAAAAACCGGCTGGGACAACCTTTTAGCAACACTAAAAACTACCGCTGCTGGAGAGACTGAGTGAGGATTTTTATGTGGCGCTTTTCTTCTTCAATAATCTCATCGAGGGTGTCGGCGCAGGCCAGGCTTTGTGCAAAGTCCTTGAGTCCCGCATAAAATGTTATTGTGTCCTTTTCGTTTTTGATGGCTTTTTTGAGCACAACTTCAGGAGTTTCGTTTCCGGTAAACTGTCTGGCAGTATCGGATTCGATAGCAAAAACGGCCAGAGAGGCCATCAGCCGGGGATTAGAAATATAAATATCGGGGTCGAACTTTCCAAGCTCATCAAGCTGTTCAGCAAACTGCTGTCTCATTTTTACGAAGAGCTTTTTGTGGGTGGTTTCCCATTCGGCGAGTCTTGTAAACAAGTCATTAAGCTGAGGGTCCTCGAAGAGTTCGGCTGCTTCGGTGTAGAATCTGGAACCATTTTGCTCAACCTGCTCAGCTATTTCGAGAACCTGATGGGCGGTGAATTTGACATCCATAATAATTTACTACTAAAGAGAGTTTTTAGAATATAAACATCGAATTAAAGTGAAGTTTACTTGTTTCGCTTCATTTTACCCAATAATTCTTTTCTGGCCTGTACGCGCAGCTTTGCGTTTTCATATCGTCTTTTTTCATCGGCTGTTACGGGTAATATGGGAGGCACGGGAGATGGACGCTTATCTTCTCCGAGGGCAACAAAAGTCAGATGGGCGGTGGTAGCTATAATTTGCTCTGCGGTGTAAGGGTCCTCGCGAATAACCCTGACTCCGACTTCCATTGAAGTACGGCCGGCATAATTAACTGATGCATTGAGAACAACGTGTTCGCCGACGCGAATGGGCTCTTTGAAGGAGAGGGAATCGATACTGGCTGTTACCACCTCTTTTGCGCAGTGCCTTTGTGCGGCCATAGATGCAATCATATCAATCCATGCCATAATTACGCCGCCAAAAGCAGTCCCGTATTGGTTGGCCTGATGAGGCATTAACAGATACCTGCTCTGTACGGCACTATCTTCGGGTTTTTTACCTTCCATAATACTGGGCCATTTCTGAAAGATTATAAAGTTTTAATTGAGCAGAGATATAAAAGCAGCAAGATGTTAGCTTTATTGCGGCTATTAATCAAGGAAAAAGAGGCAAGCAGCAGAAGGATTGAGGTAAAAATGGGAAAATAGTTGTTTTTTTCGGGTAAGCTTCGTAATATAAGCACAGTAAAAGGATAACAGTTAAAACTACGGTACATTAGAAATCCCAATTTAAGGAGTTCAAAGATGAGATTTAGAAAATCAACACTGGTGTTGTTATTAGCCCTGTTATTTTGTTCGGCGGCTTTTGGGGCTGAGCGTGGAAAGGCCAAGATAGCAGTAATTCAGGTTTCGGCTCTTCCTCGCCAGGACCCATTTATGGCAAATTACGACCCAGCGAAGGTCCGGCCACAGATGATAGCAAATTTCAATAAGGCGCTGAGTCTTCTGGATGAGGCCGGTCGTATGGGAGCCGACCTTGTGTGCGGGCCGGAGGACATGCAGCATATCGGCCCGTACGGACTTTATGTTGATGTCAATGACCCGGAGACCGGCGAGATACTTTTCTCTTCTCTGGGTATGCAAGTTCCCGGGCCGATGACCGACAAGATTGCAGAAATAGCGTGCCGGCACGAGATGTATGTCATTGCTCCGCTTTATGAGAGGGACGGTGAGAAGATGTTTAATTCAGCGGTGATTTTCGACCGGAAGGGCAAAATCATCGGCAAACACCGCAAGACTGTTGTGCCGATTATGGAGACGTGGCTTGTCGATACCGGCGATGAGTATAACGTTTACGAAACCGATTTTGCCACGATTGCAGTAGCAACGTGCTGGGAAATATGGTTTCCTGAAATCTCGACGACTTTTGCTTTAAAGGGCGCCGATATTATTTTCAACCCTACGATGGGCGGCACCGGCCCGGAAGGTCTTTCCACGACACATCGCTATATTACCCGCGCTATTGACAACTCGGTTTATATAGCTCCCGTAACCCGCGGGACGAGGGGCAACGGTATAATCGACTTCGACGGTAAGGTTATCGCCGAGGCGGTGGGTAAGGCAGATACGGTAATTATGACAGAGATAGATTTC
>CAZTKW010000637.1:0-2635 GCA_964614315.1 uncultured Pirellulales bacterium | reverse complement strand
GTCGGATTATTTGCAGATGAAATGTCTAAAATATAAACGCCATCTAAATGATCAGCTAAAAAAGCATAGTTTTCTTTAAATACTATTTTTTCTATTGTATTAGGAGTATCATAATTACCAATCTTAATTGGATAGTATACATTAGAAATATCAAATACACATAATCCATCACGATCATCTGACATGTAAATAATATTATTATCCATTTTAATATCTGTTGCCCAATATGTACTATATTGTGAAACATTTGTCGGGTGAGCGGGATTTGTTATATCTATTATTCCCAAACCACCATGTCCGTTTGCAACATAACAAAAATCATTATGTATAAAAAAACTTTTTGCACCACCAATGGGTGGACCAACATGAACTGACCCAATAAATTTTGGATTAGATATTATGGATATATCTATAATTTGAATTTCATTATAGCCATAACTAATACTAACCGAAAGATATACAAGATCATCTATTACTTCTATAAAAGGTACAGATGTTGCCTCCCAAACAGAATATGTACTGATTAAAAGAGGATTCACAGGATTAGAGATATTGTATATCATTAAAGATGTTTCACCAACATATAAATAATCTCCATTTATTTCTATTGAATAAAATTTACCGTTAATATTTGATAAAGAGGTAGGATTTGCTGCTGAAGAAATATCGAGTATTTCAATACCTGAAGAATGTAATATAAATAATGTATTATTCTTATAAGCTAAATCATAGGTAAAACTTGATAAATTATAATATCCTATTTCACTTGGAAGATAAGGATCAGATATATCAATAATTTTTAAACCTTTACTGTAATCCGCAATAAATAGATAGTTACCTTTAACAACTATTTTGGCAATAAATGTGGATAACTCAAATTTTGATATTTCAATAGGATGGACAGGATCTGAAAAATCTACAATTTCAAGATAACCCCCGTTAGCAAAATATACAAGCCCATCATCAATCTCCACCGTTCGACAAGCTCCATTAGCCCAACGTCCACTTTGTGATACATTGGAGTCAATAGCTGAAATATATGATAAGAAAACAACTGGATTAATTTTTTCAGAATTTTTCAAATTAAATTTTGTTGAATAGTATTTATGTATAGAATCAATTTGTTGGGCCAATATTAATTGACCTGCAATTAAAATGAAAAATGTATTTACTAAAATAAGGTACTTTTTTAACTGAACAATTTGACTTTTCATTTTTATATTATCTTTTTATTGTAAAACCTAACATACGTTTAACGGGCGTCAATACGCTCAGGGAACTTAACCTTTTCTGAAAAAATGCCAGCGTATTGACGTCCGGTTGAAATAGCTGTTATAAGACAATTATTCACTTGGAAATTCTTTAATTACATATTCTTTTGTATGTCCAAACATTTCTGATGCTTTTTTGGATATTTCTTCATTGATATTCATGTTTGATGTAAAATCATAAATGGCTAAATAAAGCTCATCAAAGTCTTTATGTATAGTAAATTTAGATTTTCTAAAACCATAACCAAAAACTGAATATTTAAAATTCTTATCCTCAAATTCAAAGACTGTTTTCAAATAACACAATTCATCAAGTTCTTTTGAAAAATCATCAAAATTACTTCCGTATCTAAAATAGAATAAAATCCAACATACCGTTAATTCGTTGAAAAAGGAGAAGTATCTCTTTTCATTACCCTTCTTTAATCTTGAAAACGCATCTATTAATTTAGGAGCAAACTTGGTAGCTCTTTGCCGACGTGTTAAAACTGATAATTCCCATGCATGTAAAGGTAATTGAGTAAAATCGTAATGATTTTTAAACATATAATTAATGATTGAATCAACTATAAAAGATTTACTGTTTTCAATATCTCTTCTTTCCCTTTTTTCTTTAAAATCTGTTTGATATTGATCCCAGTACGAGTCCTTTACTTCATCATCCCAAATTTCTTCGGAAAAGTGATTATTATTAATTTTGTAAAATGCTAATAAATTTTTTTCAAAGGTAGTATTAACTAGGAGTGCAGTTTTACTATAATTTTTTAATAAGAATTTATAAAAAATGAATCTGTCTTTTAAATAAAGAGTTAAGTCATAAATAGTATCTATTTCTGTTAAAATACTCTGAAGTCCTTTAAAATTTATGAAACAAGTTGAAAATGGTAGTTCATATGCTTTTTTCAAAGTACCATAATTAATAAAAAATTCATCGTCATAATCTATAAGGACAATGCCAAGAAAATTTTCAGGACTGAAATTTTGATTATCATAAATGATAACTTTATTATTTTCATTCTTTAAAAGAATAGATGAATTTGTATTTTTAAAAACATCATGATTTCTTTCTAATTGGTCTCTTTTTTTACCAATTTTTTTTAAAAAGCCTTTTAAACTATCTGAGGAATTTGGATTTCTCCATTTTAGTTCAAAATCAATTAACAGTGTCCTGGCCCACAACAAAACATCACTTATTTCTATTTCAGATTTTAATATTATTTTGGGACTATGAAATACTAATCCTTTTAAATATTGATAATTGCATATTTCAGTAAAAAGTCTTTCAGAATTGTTTGGGATATCTATTGTCATAATTTTTTTTAAATTGCCTTATAACGAGGCGTTGAGCCGCCGCGACCGAATCC
>CAZTKW010000636.1:0-2640 GCA_964614315.1 uncultured Pirellulales bacterium | reverse complement strand
AGGCCAGTATAACGGAATAGTTTATATGCCATGTACTGCCGAAAACTTCTTCTTACCTGAACTGCCGAAAAACCCTGTTGACATTATTTACCTTTGCTTCCCGAATAATCCTACAGGTGCGGTAGCCTCTAAAAATGTATTAAAAAAGTGGGTCGACTATGCAAAAGCCAACAAAGCTGTAATATTTTTTGATGCCGCTTATGAAGCCTTCATCACCGACCCTGATATCCCGCATTCAATTTATGAAGTTGATGGAGCAAAAGATGTCGCCATTGAATTTCGCAGTTTCTCCAAAACTGCCGGCTTTACAGGTGTCAGATGTGCCTTTACCGTCATACCAAAACAGCTAAAGGCTTACACAAAAGACGGTAGGGCGGTCGAAGTGGCTAAAATCTGGACCAGGAGACACTGCACAAAGTTCAATGGCGTCTCCTACATCACTCAGGCTGGTGCCGCTGCTGTTTATACCCCAGAAGGCAAACAGCAGTGTCAACGGATTATCGCACTATATATGTCCAATGCAGCTTTAATTCATAAATCGCTGACCAAACTTGGCTATCAGGTTTATGGCGGAATAAATGCCCCGTATATCTGGCTAAAAACACCGGAAGGCTTTACTTCCTGGGATTTCTTCGACCTGCTGCTTACAAAAGCTAATGTCGTTGGTACACCCGGTTCTGGTTTCGGACCAGCCGGCGAAGGTTACTTCCGACTCACAGCTTTTGCCAGGCCTGAAGATGTCAAGGAAGCCATGGAGCGGTTTGCTGCTGTTTAATAACCGACCGAAAATTCAATGTCTGAACAAATAACAGCATATATCGGATTGGGTGGAAATCTAAATGACAGAAAGGCCTGTATTGATAAGGCCCTTAAAATATTAGCCGAACTGCCAGCCACAGAACTCGTTTGCACCAGCGACTTTGTAGAAACTATGCCGTTGGCTCAAATGAACCAGCCGAATTACTTAAATGCAGTAGCAGAAATAAAAACTTCCCTGACCGCAAAGCAGTTACACACAAAAACTAATGATATTGAGATTACGCTCGGCAGGGTAAGAAAAGAAAAATGGTCTCCCAGGACTATTGATTTAGACATTTTATTGTTTGGCGCCGAGATTATAAACCATCCCGATCTAACAATTCCGCACTCACAGATACACCTCCGCTCGTTTGTACTAAATGGTTTATGTCAGCTCAATCCTCAATTGATGCACCCACTACTGCGAGAATCTGTAGCTACCTTGGCGGCAAGGCTCGGTGGTGCCGATTTCGTATTAAATCCCGAACTGCCCCAGCTTATCAGTATAGCCGGTCTTATCGGTGTTGGTAAAACAACACTTGCGAAAAAACTTTCGCAGGTTTTTGACTGCAGGGTACTGCTTGAGCCTTATGATACAAACCCTTTTATGCCGGACGTCTATGCCGGCAAAAAAGAGCTGGCTTTGGATTCTCAGCTGTATTTTCTAACTCACAGAACTGAACAGTTAAGTCATAACGCATTAGAACCGGGCCGGATGATTCTCTCCGATTACATCTTCGACAAAGAGCTTATTTACGCACGAAGACTGCTCAACACTCAGCAACTAACCTTATATGAAAAAACCTATCCTTCGTTAAGTTCTCAGGTCTCTCCGCCTGTCTTGGTTATATATATGACAGATTTGCCGCAGACTTGTCTTGAGCGAATTCACAGGCGAAACCGTCCTTACGAGCAGGAAATCCAACTAAAGTTTTTACAGGCCCTCGACTCCGATTACCAGAAGCTTTTCAGCAATTGGAGAACCTGTCCTGTTATTCGTATATCAACTTCAAAACTGGATTATACTGAAGAAGCTGACATTAATCATTTGACAAATCAAATAAGAAATTACGTGACTATCTGTCAAAAGTAAGGGCTGTATTATGGAAGTCGCAAAAACAATTGAGCCTGTCAGAAAATTGGTAAAATCAGCTCGCAGCAGGGGTAAAAAAATCGGCCTTGTGCCCACGATGGGTGCGCTCCATATTGGACATATTTCTTTAATCGAAAGGGCGGTAGAGGAATGCGATTTTGTCATAGTCAGTATTTTCATCAATCCCACACAGTTCGGCCCGACTGAGGATTTTGATAAATATCCACGTAACCTTGACGCCGACTTGAAAATTTGTAAAAAAACCGGCATCGACGTTGTTTTTGCCCCGACCGTCGAGCAGATGTACACTGCCCGAAATCTGACTTGGGTGAATGTCGAAAAACTGACAGAGCCGCTTTGTGGACGTTTCCGCCCCGGACACTTTCGTGGCGTTACTACCGTCTGTGCAAAGTTGTTTAACATCATCGCTGCTGATGTCGCTTATTTCGGCCAAAAGGACGCCCAGCAGTCACTCGTTATTAAGCGTATGGTCGCTGATTTAAATATACCTTTGGAAATTGTTGTCTGTCCAACGGTTCGCGAGCCTGACGGCCTGGCTGTAAGCAGCAGAAATCAATATCTGACCAGCGAGCAGAGAAAGGACGCTGCTTGTATATATAAATCACTTCAAAAATGTCGCCAAATGATTGATGTCGGAGTTACAGATACTCAAAAGATTATTATCGGAATGTGTAAAGTGATAAATCAGGTCTCGTCGATAGAAATTGAATACTTAAGTATAGTTGATG
>CAZTKW010000635.1:0-2654 GCA_964614315.1 uncultured Pirellulales bacterium | reverse complement strand
GCAACAATCAGGATGATGTTTATATCGACGAAATCAGGGTCTCTGCCAAATAAGCGCTGAAGTTTCAATTAAAAACATAAAACTTGTTCAAGCGTGGCGGCATAAAAAACCGCCACGCTTTTTTATATGCGTTTTCTATCAAGACTCTGTGCCAACGATTGCCACTGCCTCCCACAAAAAAACAAAAAAGACTTGACAAACGCCAGGGGTGCGTATATAGGTTACAGGAAGAATGTGCGGAGTTTCGGAGGGGTATCCTCGAAACTTCCAATATATGGCAGTATGCGCTGTAACTATGTTGCAGCAATGAGTTTGTGCGTTTTGTGTCTTAGCGAAATAATCGTTTGGCCGTGGAGTTAGACGATGAGCGAATGGAGAAATTCAAATCATTAACCATTTTTAAGGAGGCAAATCATGTTTAGGAAATTATTTTTTTTGATTGCTTTTGTTGTACTGGCGGGTTTGGCGGCAGTACCGTCGATTGCGACGGATTATTATGTTGCCCAGAATGACCCTGCCGCCGATGATGCCAACCCCGGTACGGAGGTCCTGCCGTGGGAGACGCTGAAGAAGGCCTGTAACACTTTGGTCGCGGGCGATACGGTTTACGTAAAAGCGGGAACGTATATCGACCCCACTAATTCATTTAGGGTAGTCAACAATGGAACGGCGGGAAACCCGATTACCTTCATTTCCTCGCCTCAATTAGCTGCTGTGGTGCGTTCACCGAGTTTGCCCGGCAGCAGAGGCACTTATGCGTGGTCACTGGGTCCGAACTCTTCGTATGTTATCGTCGATGGCTTTAAGATTGAAGGCGGTATTGTCGCAGCTTACGACCGTGCTACTAATTGTACTTTAAGAAACCTTGAACTTATCTACGGCTGGTGCGGCGGCGACCCCACCCTGAACTGGGGGATAACGTTATACTGGGCAGATTACTGCGTCGTTGAAAACTGCTACGTTCATGATTTGGAGTCATCCGGCAGCACAAGCCGCAATACAGCCGGTATTATGCTTTTTGGAGACCCTGACACCTCGGACGGAAAAGACGTTTGCGAATACAATATATTCCAGGGAAACACAGTGGATGCAGGCTTCAATGTCCGTAACGCCTACGGTATCAAGGCCGGTTATCTCAACAACAACACCTGGCGATACAATGTTGCGCTCAATGCGAGCGTAGGATACCACACAATGGGTTCCACTTCCGGAGAATACAACTCCTCCAACAACCATTATTACCAGAATATCGCCATCGGCTGCGGAGCCGGTTTTGACGCAGGCTATGCAGTTGACCATTCTTACATTTACAACAATACGGCTGTCGATTGTGACAGTTTCTATACGTCTTACTATGACTCTGTTACAGATATCGAACTGTGGAACAATATTCTGCAGGGAAATAATGATATCGTTATCGAATGGCCTGGCTACCCAGGCATATATCCTTTCACCCATCTGATAGCCTTTTCAAATTATAACTGCTTTTATGACTTCAGTGAATTTGCCTACCGTGAAAAATTGCCGTCACTTCACTACTACACTCTCGCTGACTGGCAAAATGCGACCAGCTATGATATGGATACGATTACGAGTAACCCATTATTGGTCGGCGGTGGTGATTACCACCTGCAGGGCGGTTCTCCCTGTATAAATGCGGGAGTTGACCTGCAGGATTACGACGACGACCAGAATACAACCGAATCGATTAATATGGGCGCCTATATCACCGGCAGTGAGATAATCGGTCATAACTGGGGCCCGACGCCGCCGGGACAGGCGAGCAATCCAAACCCGTCCGACAGCGGTACCGACGTAAGTGTTGATGCAGATTTAAGCTGGTCGGCAGGTTCCGGGTCTACCTCCAGTGATGTTTACTTCGGCACTTCCAGCCCCGGCACATTCCAGGGCAACCAGACGGCGACGAGTTTCGAACCCGGAACGATGAGCTATGATACGACCTATTACTGGCGCATCGACGAAATCAATAGCGAGGGTACGACCACTGGTAGTGTGTGGAGCTTTACAACAGGGACGGCCCCGTCTGCAGTTTATTATGTGGACCAGGGTAATCCTGCTGCAGATGATTCGAACCCCGGCACGGAGGCTTTGCCGTGGGAGACTCTTCGCAAGGCCACCCAAACGGTGGTTGCCGGCGATACGGTATATGTAAAAGCCGGTACGTACATCGATACCATAGAACCCAATTTCGATGAGAAATTCGAAGTAGTCAACAACGGAACAGCGTCAAACCCCATAACTTTCATTTCCACGCCGCAACACGCCGCTGTTATCCGTTCGGCAAGTCTGCCCGGCAGCAGAGACGACTATGCGTGGGCAGTGGGCAACGGAGCGCAATATATAATTATCGACGGTTTTAAAATCGAAGGCGGTTTTGTCTTCGGCTATGACGGCTGCGACCATTGCACAATAAGAAACTGCGAGCTTATCTACGGCCGATGTCCCAGCAGCGACCCCAGTCTTAACTGGGGGATAGCAACGCATGGCGCCAGTTACTGCACAATAGAAAATAACTACGTCCATGATATGACCGATTCCGGCAACAACGCTCACAATACAGCCTGCATAATGATCTTCGGGAATTCCGATTATAATATACTAAAACGACCTTGACGTTTTCCTTGACCGGTATA
>CAZTKW010000634.1:0-2658 GCA_964614315.1 uncultured Pirellulales bacterium | reverse complement strand
ATTGGATACGGCGAGGAATATTTCGCGGCCCTGATTGAGACTGAAGAAGGACTGCAGCGGCGGGATTTTTGTGCTGATTACTGGAATGAAAAAGAGCCGCAGGTGTACTGTTACTGGAAAACCAAACGTCCGCACCCCGACCAGAAGAAACATATCTTCGTTGATGATGAGATGCTGATGGCTTTTTTTGAACGTCTGGCGGAAGAAACCGAGCAGGAAAAAATAAATTTCAGGTTCGTACTGGCGATGGTTTTGATGAGGAAGAGGCGTCTGAAATACGATTCCTCAAAAACCGAGGACGGTAAAGAAATCTGGCGATTGAGAATAACTGGCGAAAAAGAATTCGTCGAAGTTGACAATCCGCATCTCGACGACGAACAAATTGAACAACTCTCATCACAGTTAGGGCAGATATTGCAGGCAGATTTGTAAATAGTATCGATGCTGGATTCAAAGAACTTAACAATAGCAATCAAAACAAATTTGGATTTTGTATGAGGATATCAGGGAAATCATTTTTTTTATTGATTATGCCGGTTTTAATTCTTCACGGCTGTGGTGGAGAACTAAAAGTACCGCAGAGAGTCTGTGAAGGTAAAAAAAATGTGGCTGAATCGTTATATTCATTGAGATTACATAGCTTCTCGCCTCTTAGAGCTAATGGTCAGTGTCATTTACAGTATGATAATGAGGGAAAGACGCATAATGAAAACTTTCCGGTCAGAATCTTTGCCAATCCGCCCGCCGAGATTTATCTGCAGGGGGATGTGGCTTTTGACCCTAAGGGGATTATTCTTGGCTCGAATGAAGAGGAGTTTTGGCTGGCAATAAAACCGAAAGAAATCAGCACTTACTGGTGGGGCAGATGGGCTGAGCAGCATGGTTTTAATAAGCTTGTCATTAGCCCAAAAACTTTGCTTGAGGCCTTTGGTGTCATTGAAATCGCAGATGAAGAAAACTGGTCTTTAACCGGCGAAGGCGTCTTTGATATACTTACTAAACGGAGTAAGCAGGGTGGTGTAGTAAAGAAAATATATGTCTATAGCTGTGATTACAGAGTCAGGAAAATCGAGTATATCAATGCAGCCGGTGAAAATACAGTTGTTACGGAACTGGGCGAATATAAAGAAGTCGCCGAAGGTTTTCTTATGCCTCGTGTTATAAAAATTACCACGGCTGGCCGGGACAATAAGCGAAATTCCGTCAAAATTACGCTCGGTTCAATAAAAGAAACAAAGTTTATTGATGAAAAGCACGGTCTTATTTTTAATCGTCCCGAAAAAGTGCGAGGCTATAAAAATGTTTATAGAATTATTGGTGACGATTTAATTCGACAGCAACAATAAATATTGTATAGACAGGGGCTTTTATGAGCAGGATAAATCTTACCGAAAGAATAAAAGAAGGCCTGTTTTTGCTGGACGGGGCGATGGGCACCCAACTCATTGCTAGGGGGATTGAAGTTGGTACGTGCAATGACTATCTGAATATCGACTCGCCCAATACCATTTTTGATATTCATCTTTCTTATATAAAGGCCGGAAGCGATGCCGTTATCACCAACACGTTTGGTGCCAATGAGTATGTTTTAACCAGGCACAGTCTCGATGAAGAGGCTGTCGAAATAAATACGGCAGGGGCCCAGATAGCACGCCGGGCTGCTGGGCCGGAAAAATATGTCCTTGGCAATATCGGCCCGAGCGGTAATTTTTTACAGCCTTTAGGGACATTAACCGCCGGAGAATTAAAAAATGCCTTTGCTGTGCAGGCAAAAGCGCTTTTAGCAGGTGGCGTGGATGGCTTTATAATTGAAACGATGACAGCTCTTGATGAAATAACCGTCGCAATCGAAGCGGTAAAATCAGTTTGCGATTTGCCGGTGTTTGCCTCGATGTCTTTTGACCGGGCTGGTGACGATTACCGAACGATGATGGGCGTTGATGTCGAGACGGCGGTTTCAAAGATAATTTCACTGGAAGTTGATGCCGTTGGTTTCAACTGCGGGACGACCTCGCTCGATGAATATGTTCAGCTTGCTGGCAGGTATGTTTCAGCGGTCAAGGCTACAGGAAAGGAAACTGTAATTTACGCCGAGCCTAACGCCGGAAAGCCTGAACTGGTTGATGGAAGGGCGGTCTATAGAGTTTTGCCGGAGGAATTTGCAGTGGCGGCTAAAAAGATATTTTCAGCCGGCATAAACATCATTGGCGGCTGCTGCGGAACAGCCCCTGCGCATATTGAGGCTTTAGCTAAAAATCTAAAAAACCGGTGATTCGCCTAGGATTTTTTTGATTTGTTCGATTGTTTTAGACGTTGCCCCCTGGTTTTTTCTGATTACCTCTCGGCCGTTGCGGCCGATTTGGCGGGCAAAGTCAGGCTCGCCTAAACATTTATGCATCGTCTCCAGAAGCTCTTGCTGGTCCTTTACCATAATAGAGCCATCCTCGCCCAAAAGGGCGTCAACAGTTTGTTTGAAGTTGAACGCATGTGGGCCGAAAATGATGCATTTGCCCAGGGCAGCCGCCTCCGCCATATCCGACCCGCCCATAGGCACAAGAGAGCGGCCGACGAATATTATCGTCGCAAGGGAATAAAACTTTCGCAAATCGCCCATTGTATCCCCGAGAATAACAGCTTCCTTGCCCGACTCCGAGACGT
>CAZTKW010000633.1:0-2662 GCA_964614315.1 uncultured Pirellulales bacterium | reverse complement strand
CGGCGGCGGTGATTTCTTATAACATACGCAAGTTTGCAAAGCGACAGGGGGTGACGTTCGTATTGGCTTCGGGGCAGGATGACATATTGAGAGATTTGCGGCCGGAGGTATTGGTTGTTAAGGAGTTGGCTGGGCCGGCGGAGGTTATTTACAAGCGGCTTGCTCGGTAAGTCCGCTTGTCCACTCAGGGACGCCTTGCGGCGGAGTCCCAAGGACAGCGGATAGGAAAAAAGGTAAAAAGGCAAAAACAGCCACAAGAAGGCACAAAGAGGTCAAAGTTTTTTCGGCTATAAGTACTGTTTTTATAAGACGTTAGAGGTGAAAGCGAAAAAAGCCTTGACTACGTTCACTTTAGTGACGATAATATAATCAGCTCATCTACCATGTGTAGAAGGAGTACCGACGCCGTTCAAATTGGACGGCGTCAGCCGTTTTTGCTTCTGAAATATTTATCCCTTTCTTGTCTAAGTTTTTCCCTCCGGTGCTCTTGTTCTGTACAATATGCAGTGATAAGCTGCATATACATAAATCCATCACGTTTACGCTGTCTTTCTGCAAGAACAATCATGAATTCCTCGTTGAACCAAAGCAACTGTCGAATCTCGCCCCTTTGTTTTTTTGGCCACAAGTCCACTATGGGATCATTGCAATGTTCAATAACAGCTTTTATCCAGCCTATTCTTTCGCACCTTCTGATATCTGGTATTCTGTAATGCTCGTTTGGGCCTTCTGAAGTACAATGCCAAAAGCCAGCTTCTTTTCCATCATAAATAAGATCACGTCTGCAACGAACCCATTTGCCCAAAAACATAGGCTGAGATTCTATAAAATCCCTGTAGAAGACTGAGAAAACTTCGTTGATATATCTATCCCAATTACCATCGAAATCTTCCAGTTTGACAATCGGCGGCAACCAGTCCGGTAATGTAGTCAATCCCCACCTCCCCCGGCATGCCATTTTAGAATATTGAACTTCGCCTCTTTGGGCCAAGTTGATTGAAGTAGTGTTTTTCCGGAAAGTCTTTGTATCTGAGTAATAATTTGCAGCTTTGTTTTACTATTGCTGAGGTGTTGATTGTGATATCTAAGAGCACCTATTAAAAGATCCGTTAATTGCATTATCTGTGATTCATGAGAGCGAATTTGCTGTACACGTTCAATAATTCCCCTGGCACTATCGTACTTACTATTTCTTAAAATCTCTTCAAGTTTAGCTCGTTTATTTTCACTTCTGGTGTCTTTGATGTCGATGTAAATGCGATAAGAACTGTCTGGGTCAATGATTTCTTTTAACAACACAAAAAACATTTTGTAGTACCAGTCATCATGACATTGATTATATAAAGTGTGGTTAAGCTGATTCTTATCTATTATTATTCCACGAAAGTGCAAATCGAACTCATTGAAAAAAAAGTCCACTAATTCAAGGTAAAAAGCAAGTTTAGCAGGGGAAACCTTCGTCCATTTAACCTCCAGGTTTTTCGAGAGGTTATGCTTCTGCTTTATACTACGAATTTTTTGAGATATACCGGCGGTTCGTTCGAGAGGGCACCATATTCCCCCAATTGTCATTACAGGCATATGATCATGTTCAAGGTGGCAGCTCTCATCGCAATAGATATTATATGTAGTACTCATAAAATTAATCCTAATATGCACCTGACTTTAACATATCTGTTTTATTTTTTTGCCACCAGTTTTGCCAATCTTTCAGGTTTGAGAAATCTTTTCCCGAGAGTTTTTGCAAAACATTAATAGCTTCGTTTTTATACAACGTCCCGTTTTCCCAGCTCTTTAGAATTGTTGGTATGGCATCAATACCTTTCCATTTTACCAGGACGTTTAAAGCAAAAGGGGTACTGTAATCAGGTCCGGTCGCTACGATTTGTATGATTTCAGCAATATATTTTTCCTGTTCATTTTTATCTTCGATGGAAATCAGTTTAGTCATCACGTAATGGCCAATAGAAACACTTCGAATTTTCAGCATTTCAATTAAATGTTCATCAAAGTATTTATCCGCCCTATTTTGCCAGTAATATCCAACCGCCAAAGATAGCGCAGTGAATATGGGAAGTAATATAAAAGATATCTTTTTAGCCATAGGTATTTTGTTGACATGGTTTTTGAGTATCGGTTTAAAATAAAGAATTAGAGGAACAAGAAAGCAAAAAACTGTAGCTGTAATAAATCCTGGCGGGCCTAACATACATTCCGTTGAAATAAAGTAAAATATGTAACTTAACAGAAGAAATATTAGAAATGAAAGGGCGTATTTTTTGAATTTAAATAATCTTAGTACTCCAAAGATAAAAAAAACTATTATCCCATAACAAAGAGCCACAAAAAATACTCCAAGATAAATAGGATTTTTATTCCATACAAAAGCTGTATAACAATGACCACAAGCCAAACAGTCTTCGACTATAGTCAGACATATCAGGAACGCACTGCTCAGACTTAAATTCTTTGGCTTCATCTGATATTTCCCATTTATATAAACTACGCCGCTTAGTCTCTTTACTAATATAATATCAAACCTGTCTTGAAATTCAAGCTTTTATATTATCTCTTTCCCTTTCTCCCAAACGGCTGAGAAAACTGCTGAAAAAGCCGTGAGGAGCGTGAATTCACCAAGAAAGGGGGATTCCTATGGAATCGA
>CAZTKW010000632.1:0-2662 GCA_964614315.1 uncultured Pirellulales bacterium | reverse complement strand
CCCAAAGGTTTATTTTTGCCATAGTTTTTCTCCAGCTTCTGTCTTGCTCAAAATAGAAACAGGTGTTGTCCGTATCGTCAACCGCTGGGTAAATAATGAATCACGATTGTACATAATTTGAGATTTTCATCAACCTTTTACGACCGACAGCAATCGTCCGGGTTGGGCTCCAGGAGCTTATGGCGTATTTGACGCGGAGAAACAAGGTCAATTGTCGGTAGTCGCACTGAGTTTTATAACTTCGCTGCCGGCCAGGAGGAAAGCGCCGGCGGCGTATTCGTGCGTGTTGGTATACTGGACAACTCCGGGCTCATAATCGGGCGGCTGTACCCAGCCGAGTTTACCGCTGGGATGAACCGAATTTACCAATCCTGTCCAGGTCCTTATCACCACAGGCAGATACTTTTGCCTGTCCAGGCAGCCGTTATTGATACCCCAGGCCATTGCGTAGCAAAAGAACGTCGAGCAACTCGTATCCGGCTCAGGGTATTGGCCGGGGTCAGTCAGATTGGTACGCCATAAGCCGTCTTTGCCCTGCAGGTCAGCAATCGATGCAGCCATCGTGCGGAGCAAATCAACATAATCGTCATAGCGGGGATTGTTGGCGGGCAGATATTCGAGTACGCGGGGGATACCTGCAATGACCCACCCGTTGCCGCGTGCCCAGAAAACCTTTTTCCCGTTTTTGGTTTTTGTCTCGAAGTAGCGTTTGTCACGATAGAAAAGCCCATAGTCCTCGTCCAAGAGGTAATCAGTAACATCCCAATAAACTTCATTCATGTACTTGTAGTATTTTTGTCGGCCGGTCGCTCTGCCGAGCATAGCCATTGTCGGCGGTCCGACATAGAGAGAGTCGCAATAGTCCCATATTTTGCGGGCGGGTCTTTCGGCGTTTTCAATTTGACCATCAACAAAGGTGCGTATTTTAGCAAACATCTTCGGGTTGTTCTTTAAAAAATACAGCTTCAGATAGGTCTGGCCGCAGGTCATTTTGCAGGCCGGGTCAGTGCCGGTGCCTTCGGCCCAGTTATGTTTTTGCGCCCAGCGCATAGCCTGATTTAAAACATTGGGGTCTTTGGTTGTTTCGTACAGGGCCATTACACCAGTATAGTATGTGCTGCGTATCCAGTCTCTGTCACTTTCCTTATAGGGGTGGGCGTAAGTATAGTCATTGACCCTGTTCATAACGGCGATAATATTCTCTTTTGAAAATTCATTTTCCGTCATTCGTGTGCTTCGGCAGCCGAAGAGCAACACTGCAACGAAGCTTAAAAGAAACACCATCGTCAGTATAAACTTTGGCCTTTTCATAATGATTCCTTTCATTCATAAAACAACAGTATAAGAACGACCAAAAACCGTTATCAAGCATTACCACCAAGAACGATTGTCTCAGTAGGGCCGATGAGCTTATAGCGTATTTGTCGCCAGGTGATAGTTCTGCCGAAAGCCGACGAGATAATAAAAAACAGCAGCAGTATCGACCAGACCCAAAAGAAAAGTATATCAGCGATTATTGCGGCTTTCATTTTTGGTGAGTCATCTTTTAGCAATTTAGTAATCATTATCTGGCGGATTACCGCCTGACCCATCTGGCTTATGAAAAACAGTACAGGTACAGCAATAAAAAAGGGCAGGTTTTTATCACCGCGGACAGCGGCATAGATTGCCAGAACGGCTGTGCCCCATAGACCCAACACGGAAAATAAACTGCCGAACAAACCGAACCACCAGGCGCGCGGCGCATTTACGCGGGTAATTAAAAATTGTCGCCGGGCGAACTCGAAAAGTTTTGCCCAGGTGGTGGACTGGTACGAAGCCACCAGGCATGCGGGGACGAAGGTTACTTTCAGATGAGCCTTTTTGACGGCCCGACTCAGTGACAAATCGTCGCTTATTGTTTTAGGCCAGATTTTATCGAGACCCAGCCTGCGAAAGACCTCAGTGCGAATAGCCATAGACCCTCCCCATGCCTGATTGAACCGCGTGTTGCCCAGCAACTGTGCAATCTTGGCGTTCACAGCCGACAGGGCCAGGGTGGCTGTATTATTCGTTTCCGGTATAAACCAGCGATATCCGCTGGTAACACCGTTTTTTGGATGCTTAAGAGGGTCAACTATGCGATTTAGCCAGTCGTTGCGAATACAGGCATCAGAATCGGCAAAAGCCAGGACCTCAACGTCATCTCCGATTCTCTCGTAACAGTATAGCAAATTACGAATTTTTTGACTGCAGGTTTGAGCCTTTCCAGCGACCAGAATCTCCACATCGAAAGCTTTCGTACTTTTACCGAGCTGGTTTTTCAATTCACATAGTTTTTCATAAGCGGGGTCGGACTTATCAGCAACCACGAACCACAGCAGATAATTTTCATAGTCCTGATGAAAGAATGAAGTGATATTCTTTTCAAAATTCAAGTCTTTTCCCTTACAGGGGACGAAAAGAGCTGTTCGAGGACGGTATGATAAACGCTTATGTTTATATTTTTTAAGCATATAATTATAATTATTTCGAATTTGCACAAGGAAAAGCAGCTGCAATAAAATAATCGCCAGTACTATGTAAAAATACCAATCCATAATTAATTAATTATTGATTATTGAGAGGAACAAGCAACCTTTTTTCTACAAAAACCCCTTTTTACTGTCAGGATATGGAAGCC
>CAZTKW010000631.1:0-2676 GCA_964614315.1 uncultured Pirellulales bacterium | reverse complement strand
CTAAGAAATTATTTTTTCTAACGGCTTTTGTTTTGCTGCTTGGGATGGCGGCAGAGAGTGTTGCAACGAATTATTACGTTGCGACCGACGGTGATGACAGCGACCCCGGAACAATCACCCAGCCGTGGCTGAGTATCAAGCAGTCGTGTTATAACCTGCAGCCGGGAGATACGCTGCTTATCCGCGGGGGGACGTATACGGGCTCGGGCAATATCGACATCGATTTTAAATTTAATGCCAAGCATGCAACAGAAGCGAGCCCTATAATTATAAAGGCCTATCCTGGTGAAGAGGTAATTATTGACGCCCAGCAGAGCGCCAACATCTTCGATTTACAGAATGTTGACTGGATGACCATTGATTCAATTGAGTTCAGGAACGGGCTCCATGACCATATATTCATTGGTTATGATGTTGCTGGAACCAATATTACGATTAAGAACTGCAAGTTCAGCGGTATTGATTTCTGGGCAGGTAATAACCCCGGTGCAATATATATAAGCACTAATGCCAGCGATATAACCGTGAACAATAATGTTATGATTGGTGACGGCACCGATACGGCCGGGTGCGGTGTAATTATGTTTCGAGTTGCGGGTGAAATCAAGGTTTTTAACAATGAGACTTACGGCACCACAAGCGGTATTTTTGTAAAGCATGGAAACGACCCCGGGTGCGTGACAAGAGTTTACAATAACTATATCCATGATGTGACGGGAGACGGCGTTTTTCTAAATACAGACGACGGCATCATAGAAAATAACCTTATCCACGACGCAGGCGGCACCGGCGTCAGGATATTCGAGGGAATGGGATATAACGGCGGGGACAATAACTATATCTCACATAATACAATAGTTAACTGCGGCGGAGGCATATATCTTCAACACCCAATGGACGGCGACCCCGGTGCGACCAACACTCAAATTTATGATAACATTATATATTACAGTTGTGTTGCAAGCGATAACAGAACGCTTACAATCTGGAATTATTATTCAGGGGCGGTAGAGCATTACACATTAATGAATCGGAACTGCTACTACGATGATAATTATACCGATGAGCTGCTGATAAAGACGGACGCAGATTACTATGCGGATGCCTATACCCTTGCCGGATGGCAGTCTTTTTCGTGTTCAAGTTATTCATTAGGCTGCCAGGATGCGGATTCAATTCAACAGAATCCACTTTTTGTTAATATCGGGGCTGATGACTATCACCTTCAGTCGGGGAGCCCCTGCAAGGGAGCGGGCACGGGCGGCAGTGATATGGGTGCGGATGTGGATTTAGTCGGAGCTGAGCCTTTGCTCGACGAGGATGCTTATTTCATCGACCCTGTGAGCGGCAGCGACAGTACCGGCGACGGCAGTTTTGGCAATCCGTGGGAATCGTTTGCAAATATCCAGTATTACTACTCAGCCGCTTACCGTCCGCCGGGATGGGTCCAGTTGCAGCCGGGAGACACAATATACCTTATGAATGGAACCCATAATACCGAAATCGATGCCGGCGGCGGATACGATAACTGCATAGCCAGGTTTAGAACGTATAACGGAAGTGCCGACAGTTGGTTTCGTATTGCGGCCTATCCCGGTCACAGCCCCGTAATAGATGGTTCGGGTTCGAATATGGGAATAGATCTACTTAGTTGCAGTTATTGGGAAATAGAAGGGATTGAAGTTCAAAATTGTTATGCGCGAGGAATAGATTTTGCAGGAATGAATCCCGGTATAATTCATAATGTTCACATCCATGACGTCGACGGCGATTCGAGGAATAATGTCTGTGCGCTGGAGCTGAACGGATGCACTGATGTGGAGGTTTATGACTGTAGTTTTGGTGACGTTATCGACAGTCAATGCGATCTGTTCGGTACGTGCTGGCGGGGCTGCATGGGTATAGCAATCTTTGCCGCGACAAGCGGAGCCGATATCTCGGTGCACGATTGTGATTTTTACCGAACTCCGTCGGTGGATTACACAACAGGCGGTATAATGTACAAGCATGGTTCACAAGTGCCGGGTTCATATTTCGACGCATATAACAATACTTTTACCGAATTAAGGACCACTTCGTTACAAACAGGAACGGCAAACACGCATTTCCATCACAACCTTATTGTTGATTCAGCTACAGGGCTTGTGAAAAGTCAGGATTTTGGAGGAACTACACACCAAACCAATCAGACTTTTGAATACAACACTTTTTATAATTCTCCGGGTTTTTATTTTTCACCTACTCAGAATTATGTAAATGTAGATTTTCCTGATGACCCCACAAATATCAATTTCAATAACAATATAATTTACAGTACAAATGTATACAAAATCAGCCTTGACCAATATATGTCTAATGTACTCTACTATATTTTAGTTGACGAATATCATTCCAACTACAATTGCTACTACAATCCGAACCTTACCGCCCATGAATTCAGGTTTGCAGAAGCATGGAATGAACAACCGGAGTACTCAGAGGGCGGCGTATACAGTCTTTCACAATGGCGAACTAATTTTGGATGGGACATCGATTCGATAGAGGCCGACCCATTGTTTGTTGATGCGCCAAACGGCGATTTTCACCTGCAGGGCGGCTCACCAGCAGCGGGTATGGGAATGTATCCCGGTACAGGCCCTCAGCCGCCAGGACAGGCTTCTAACCCCAGCCCTGCCA
>CAZTKW010000630.1:0-2680 GCA_964614315.1 uncultured Pirellulales bacterium | reverse complement strand
AAGATAACGGTCGAATTATTTACAGAACCGATACCGGCCGAGACATAAATCCGGCCAAAGCCTTTATGTTCGGCCTGCCGAATCGGTTATCGCTTTACGCATTTTTTGCGATGTTATTGTTAGTTCCTGTTACGTTCTTTACGCCCGCTGTTGCGGCTTATATAAAGCGCTTCACGCGCCCGCCTCCGGAAAAAGCAAGGCAATATATGTCCCTGTGGCAGAGATGCCTGTGTGTATTGCTAGCTTACACAATGCTGATAACACCTTTGGGCCTGCAGGAGACCGCTCAGGCCGCTACGCAGTATAATCAAATCTCGACGACCGACTGGTCAAGCGGCAACAGGACGATTGAATACGAATACGATGATAATGGCTCAGTTATTACAAAAACCACAAAAGAAACCTCAACAAGCACCGTCCTTGAGACAATCACTTATGATTACAATTTGCAGAACCGCCTAAGCTGCGTAACGAAAGAATATGACGACTCCGGCGATACCATAAATGAAGTAACAGAATACACTTACAACGATGACGGCATCAGGGTAAAAAGCTACTACTATAAGACCATCAACGGCGGAGCAAAGCAGAACGAAGAAACAAAACTATTCCTGATTGATGCTTACAATCACACTGGTTATGCGCAAACACTCGAAGAATGGTCAGATGGTACAACACCGGACATTACTTATACAATCGGCGACGATGTTTTAGCTCAGGCGACTAACACTGATAATCCCGAATACCTGTTATACGACGGCCACGGCTCGACGCGACAGCTGGCCAATTCCAGCGGTGTTATTGTCGATACGTATTCTTATGATGCTTATGGCATGATGTTAGGCGGTAATCCCACAGCGGGCAATCCCGCTGACACATCACTTCTCTACGCTGGTGAGCAGTTCGACACCGATGCTCAACAGTATTATCTCCGCGCTCGATATTACAATCCCCTGAATGGTACTTTCAATCGTATGGATCCCCACCCTGGAAGCAACCAAGATCCACAATCACTGCACAAATATCTCTACGCGCATTGTAATCCGGTTAACAACCTCGATCCCAGTGGGCAATTTTCCTTAATGGGAATGTTAACGGTCGCTGCGATTGCGGGTGCACTGACGGGGATAATTTCGGCCACAGTAACAACCATCAAGGGCGGCGGTGTTTACGACGTCATTCGAAGCTTCAACAGGTGGTTTACGATAGGCTTTTTTATTGCGGCAGCAGTCTATGGAGCAGTATGGGCCTCACACGCTATATTGGTTGCCATTTATGGCGCAAGTGCCGGTATGGGAGATTTACAACATGCTGGACATTACGGCATACGAAGTTACAATGGCCTCAGAGAAATTGTAAGGGGGACGGGTATGTTCCGCCACCATATAATACCGGATAGGTTTAAGGATCTCCTTCAAATCAAATCCGGAGATATGTTGGCTATTATAGTGGACAAACCTGAGCATCAGCCCTTCACAAATGCATGGCGAAATGCTATACCTTATGGAACAGATGTGAAGCAAGTCACGATAGAAGAATTGTGGATGTGGGCACAACACATATACCAGAAATACCCGGCGTTGCGAGAGGCAGCAAGGCTTCAATTATTTGGTAATTGAGGCAAAGAGAGAACCCGATGAAAATAGTTCATAGAGTGTCTTTAAGCTCGAAGCTGAACAGGAAGCCGCTGAAAAGGTTGCGTAAGCTTGGTATTGAATTAAGCCGACCCATTTCTACCATGATACCGCTTCAGGTGTTCGAGATTAGCGAGGACGATGCTCGTTGGCCAGAGATTTCGAAGATTTTGACGTCAGGAAGGAATGTGCCGATTTTGACAAGAAGCGAGTTTACAGGTGAAGAAATACTTTCTGCAGAATGGGTTAAGGTTTTTACTGCTCACGTTTGGGGATATCCCATGCCTAATCTTTACGACGAATATAAGGAAATCTCATACACTTCTGAAAACGAATGTAAAGATTGCGGCATAGGATTATGTCAAAAGGCTCCCATTCACTTAAAAAGTGAACCGAAGCTGGGCAGAAACCATTTTATGGGGATTTTCTGGACGTATGATATTTTTGCGCGTAACGAAGTTTTTGAGGTTCTTTCCCAAAATGGCATAACAGGATTTGAGGCATGTCCTGCAATTCACTATAAAAAGAAAGCTCCGTTGAAGACGATAAAGCAGTTAAAGGTTCTTGGTGAGCTTGGCCCTGCTGTTATTAATGACAATCTTACACGTGAAGATTACTCTTGTAGACACGTCAAGTACTTGGGTCTGAGTCGAGGAATGTATAGGTTTCCCCGCGATGCATTCAAAGATATGCCTGACCTAGTTAAATCACACGAGTGGTTTGGTAGCGGTCATGGGGCTGGTCAGTTAGTTTTAGCTTCTGCCAGGTTTGCCCATTTGTATATGAAGAATAATTGGAGGGGCTTATCGCTCGCTCCTTTGGAACTAATTTAGCATCTCGGAAACGGTTTGTTGTTTTATACTTTAAAAACTCGTTATTTCATTCCGTTTTTACTCACCTTTTGTGTATTAGTATATCATGCAGGGGGCAGAAGTATCGAATACGACGATGCGGGCAGAAGTTTAAGAACGCTGCGGGATATCAGTGACACAACAGGCAGTATAGAGCCGAATACCCTCGTTCTCAGCGAGACCTGCTATAACAGC
>CAZTKW010000629.1:0-2680 GCA_964614315.1 uncultured Pirellulales bacterium | reverse complement strand
ATTCGTTAATCTCAATATCACCCGTACGCGGGCCGTCATCGAACTCGCCCGGCGTTCCGCCGATATACGTGCTTGCGTCCCAGCCCTGTTTGTCGTCCCAGATGCTCGGGTCGCTGCCGTCCTCATCGATTATCGTAAGTGAATAGCCTTCGCCGTCGGTAAGCGGGCGCCACCCGTCACTGTACCTGAAGTCCAGTACCGTTGCGCCGACAGCATCCTCAAGGCGGATTCTTTCTCCGTTATTGGCAAGGCTGCTGTCGACGTATTCGCCGGCGATGACTCCGCTGAAGGTCGGATACTCGGCGGTAAATACCATCGAATCCTTGACGACTATTACATAATCGCCTGCTGCAAGCGTCATACTCGGGAATGTGAAATGGATTCCTTCAGTGAATTTAACCAGGTTCAGTTTCAAAGCGGTGCCGCCGACGTTTTTGACCTCGACAAATTCAGCGTTGGGGTCGCCAAGAGGCGCATCGGCCGGATGGTACATCATCTCGGTTATACGAAGATTGTCGGCAATAGGACCGATACCAAAGGCCACTTCATTCAAAGCGCTCCATTCACTGCTTTTAAGGACACGTGCCTTGACCAGCGTGCTTTCGTTCAAGGTGATAGCGCCGCTATATATGCTTCCGCTGTCCCGCGGCTCGCTGCCGTTGAGTGTGTAATAAATGGTTCCGGAGCCATTTGGATTTGTCATTGTCAGGCTGTAACCGGCTGAAACGTATCCGCCGTGCTGGCTGTAAATCGGCGGGTCGATACTCGGGTACAGGTCTCGATCTCGCAACTGGTCGATAACGGTATCTCTGCGTGAACCAAAAAAGAAACCATTGGCTATATCCCCTATCCAGTAATCCCACTTGGACTGGGTTCCATCTGCGGAGTCAACGTCGCCCCAACGGGCGGATTCGCCGATAATGGCATCTCCGATTTGCGCCGCCAATTCCAGCCAGCGGTCAATACAGCTCTGGTTGTCAAGTGGAGCTCCGTTGTATAGCCACTTGTAAGCCCGGTCGCCAAATAAAGCCTGGAACTTGGCGTTGCCCATCAAACGACTGTAAATTCTAATTACACCTCTATCACCGCAGGAATCTGAATGTCCCAAACAGGGGCCGGTAGAATCCCAAGGCCCCCCCCACAGACCGATACCCTCTTCGGCGTCCCACGTGGCAAACCGCAACTTGAATATTGGCGGTTGGCCAGGCTCGCCCGGCAGGGCGCCGGCGTAGAAGTTCCACTTGCCCCAGTCCTCAGTGCCGCCATAAAAGTTCACCAGCAAATAATCACAAAATGACGGCATATCGAGCCATTCACTGAGGTCGTCGTACTGGGTATCATTGAAGGTAGTACTAAGGAACGTGCCCGTGCACATACCCGCGATGGTGTTCCTGACAACCAGGTCGGCCGGTGTGTCATCACCCATGGGGTCACCTTGATTGATTGCCTCCCAGTCTTCTCTTTCGCCGATACCGACGTGCTCAGCGTAAAATGATGCGTCGGGACGCTCTACCGGGTTGTACAGGCCCCAGTAGAGACCGTTGAGGTAAAGATGAACGTAATTGCCGTGAGGGGCATACTGGCCCACCTCGTGCATCGACCGATGAGTCCAGCCGTCCCGGGTGTAGGATGCTCTTGATGCGCTGTATTGGTGCCAGGAATCTGCGCAGCCGCCGCGAAGAGTAAGCGAATCAAATGTATCGACGTCCGAATCCTTAAACAGCGGATACCTCAGCTTGCTCGGTCCGTAATCATTCTTGAAACGAAGACGCATCGAGTGCTTCGGTGTATTATAAGGTCTCCGGTTCTGATTGCCCTGGGCACGGATAGCGCAATTGATTTGGAACTCCTCGTTGCCCGCCGCATCAAAGTACTCGACAGACGCCTCACGCTCCCACGCAATGCCATCGAGCCAGGAATTAACATAATAACCGTGATCCCACTGCCACATATCGTCCATCTCCGTAACAATCGACATCGTTGGAATCACCTTCAATTGCTCTTTAAAGTCCGCCACGCTGCCGTTCAAAGTAGATTCGACCAGGTAGTCAGACGACACGCTACCCATAATCCAGGGAGGAGGCCATTCACCGTATTCCTGGTAATACCAGGGGTTGGGAAATCCTCTGGCTACCGCCTGCGCCGTCGTCTGGGCAGCTACGTCATCGGGAAAGATATATGTATGCGTATCGACGTTGGTAGGCTTCCAGCCCGCCTTAAATGCCATCGCACGAATACTCGTAGTCTGGGTAACACTAATCGGGCCTGTATATTCCGTGCCGGTTACCTGGTTGGGCTTGCTGAAATCAACCGAGTAGTATATGTCTGCCCCCGGCGTCTCGCACTCAAGCTCTACGCTGAAAGATGTGTCATAAAAGCCGCGGTCCCTGCTGAACGTAGTGTCGGCCACAAGGCCTAAGTAGGCATCATTATTTTCTTCGTCTGGCGTCGGAACACCAAAAAAGCGCAGTGTATCATTGGCGTCAAGGCCGTAAGAAATATCGGTATATTGCTCTACCTGGTCAAAGTCGATACTATCAATTTCTGTCGTGCCGTTGGAATGAAACAGCCCTATCTGCTCGCCGCCGGCGCCAAGCTTGAAGTTGGTGTGAAGGGCGGTGCCCTGGTAATCAAGAAGGTCGGCTAAAATAACAAGATAATCATCGGAGGCAAGTACGAC
>CAZTKW010000628.1:0-2686 GCA_964614315.1 uncultured Pirellulales bacterium | reverse complement strand
TTCCCAAAGATAACCCCACTACCTTCAGTTTGAACAGTTCCGACGACCGGGAAAATACCATACAGTATAACTCCTTATTCGGCAACCAGCTTAAAGTTACTTATGCTTATAATGACGTTAGGGAATACAAAAACATGCCGTATTGCAGTGACCTTATGGTTCGTTTCCATGCCCACTTAAACAGCCCCAACAGCCGTGTCGGCATAACCTTAAGCAAGTATCAAAATCATTACCGCGCAAGCGTTGATTCCCACGGTCAAATGGTCATCGAAAAAACTTCCGAAGCCAAAGAAATCGTTGAACTGGCTCGCAAGTCCGTCGAAGCACCGGGGCCGAGAAAACCCTCTTTCATCAAATTTACCAACGTTGATCATCGCTTGATTTTTCAATTCGGCGACGAAAAATTAACTCACGATTTGGGACAGGCCCCGGACGACGCAGGAAGAAGATTAGCAAAAATCGAACCGCAGGTCAAAATATTCGGCGCTGGCAGAATAATTCTCTCAAATGTTGTGCTTTTTAGAGATATTTACTACACCGCTTCTAACGGCCCGGGCATGGGCTGGGCAATAGAAGGAAATCCTAAAAAACTGGCAAAAAACGAGTTCTTTGTACTTGGTGACAATAGTCCTAATAGTGCCGATGGCAGATGGTGGAAAAAGAAAGGCATCGGAAATAACGGACTCCAATACCCTGAGGGCATCGTACCAAGGGAATACCTCGTAGGAAAAGCACTGTTCGTCTATTGGCCGGGAGGATTTAAATTCCCATGGCCACAAAGTCTAAAAAACTTCCTGCTTCAAAACAGTCAAAAAAACCCTTTCTTCAGATTAACCTATGCGGTTACTTCGCTAAATTGGATACCGGATATTGGCCGCCAACGCTTAATTTACGGCGGCTCTGATAAAATTCAGGAATAAATGATATTATAAATAGGAGGTAAAAATGCCATTTGATTATACCCGTCGTGATTTTATAAAAAACTTCGGATTCGCAGCTGCCTCGCTCGCAATTTCACCGGCTCTAAAAAATCTTAGCAGAGCGGCAACCGCCGATACGCTTGGCAATATGCTCCATGATATGATTTTTGAAACTTCTCAGGCGGGCTGGGATTGGCCGAAACAATTAGAACCGGACTTCGAAATAGTTATTGGAGGACTCTTGTTCCGGGCACATGGAAGAAAACTCCTTTCTATCCTCGGACCGGGTGTTCACACTAAAAATGACCAGAGCATAGAACTATTTTTCAGCCTGCACAACACCCTAATTAGAAAACCCGCCGGCTACTTTGAATTAGGTTTTGCAGGCGGTTTTGAGCACGCAACTGTTAAACTCGATTTCGAAAAAAACGAGATCTCTTTCTCTACTAGCGATTGCACACAGACTCAGCCTGTCGCTACAACACCCTTTAAAATGTCAGAACATGAACTCCACGTCCTGATGATTGAAAAGAACCAGGGATCGGGAAAGCTTGTTAAAAACGCTGACATTAATGTGTTTCTCGACGGGAAAAAACTCCTCTCCTTAAAAAATCAAAATGTCCTGCCGGAACTGGGCGTTAAAATAACCGCTTACAACATTGATTTAGTTGCACGGCGATTTGTTAACAGAGGCGAACCTTTACCAATCCCCGAATATCTAAATCTGGGTGGATGGCAAATGCTGAATAAGGACAATATCGAGGAAAATCTAAACTCTATTTGTCGCGGCCTCCGAGAGGCGGCTGAGAAAAAAATACAACTGCTTGTAACTCCGGAAACTTCTCTGACAGGATTGTTCCCGCAAAAACCTGTTACTCATAATCCTGAACCTGTCGCAGAAGCAGAAAAAAAGTTGAAAGATTTCATTCGAAATTTAAAAGACGCCCCATATCTTGTCGCTGGCCTGCCCGTCTGGGAAAAATCCAAAACTGGAAATATAGTCAGGTATAATGCTTCAAGGCTCTACGACCCCGATGGTCATATAGTAGCCACTTGCCCTAAAATACATTCCTGCGAATCCGATTTCTGGCACGGCTATCGCCTCCATGAATTTGATATCCTTGGAGTCCCGACTACAATGCACATTTGTCATGACGGCCGCTATCCGGATCTTTGGATCCTTCCGGTAATGTTCGGGGCAAGACTCATTCTGCATCCGGCAAATGGCGGAAATGTCTCCGGGACCGTAGATGCCTTTGAAGCAAAGGCAAAAAGGTCCACAACAACATCCCATGCCTTCTATATAAATGTAAACGGAGGAGGGGGTAGCTATATCGCCGGACCGCAAAAATATGATAATCTCCTTGCTGCCAGTCCCGAATGCACTAAAGAAGTCAGCACCTACCCAAATGTAGGCCCGCCAGTAGAAGCTCTAATACAAGCAAATATTCGTGTACATGATGCCTTCGGATACTGGCCTGTGCGCTCGTTCAGGACTTCAGAAGAGGCTGCCAAAGCATATCTGGAACTTTACAGGGCGATGGGAGGAAAAAGCTCCCCTGAAACTTAACCCAGGATTCTGATTTTTGACCAACTTTTTGATTTACACGAGACAAAAATCATCCCGAATTCTTGACTTTCTGTTCGACCGAAGGTATTATTTGCCTTTGGAATTTCAATCTCAAAAATAACAGGAAGCTTATGGAAAAACTCGAAAAGTCTCAGGAACAATTTGAGGATATGAAAATCCTCGATGCAGGCTGTGG
>CAZTKW010000627.1:0-2704 GCA_964614315.1 uncultured Pirellulales bacterium | reverse complement strand
CCGGTTGTCCTGGTTTAGAGCCTTTCCCTTCGTTTTTCCACTTTTTTTAAAAAAATAGCGATATTGCCCTGATTGCTGTACCTTTAAGTAATTATGAGTTAAGAAAACCTTTGCCTGAAAGCAAAAATTCAGTTATTTTGTCCTTCAATCGAGCAATTTAAATCATTAATTGCGACAGGAAGAAACTTATGCCGGACGAACAAAGACAATCAGTACAAGAAATTTTGGAGTCGCTCGAGGCCAACGACTCTTCCGCTCTAAACAAATTGCTCAACGACTACCGAAGCAGCGAAATCGCCGAGTTCGTTGAAATGCTGAACAACGACCAGAGACGCACGGTTTTCGACGTCCTTGAGCACCCTGTGTCTGCTGAAGTGCTGGAAAAGGTTGACGAAGCCACCCGTGCCGAACTTTTCGATATCCTCGAAGATGAGGAACTGAGGAGCATTATTTCGCACCTTGATGCCGACGATGCGGCTGACGTTCTACAGGAACTGCCCGATGAAGAAATTACCGAGATTCTTGAGAGGATGCCCCCCGACGAATCGGCAGAGATTATAGAGCTACTGCGATACTCTGAAGATACCGCCGGCGGAATTATGGACCCGGCTGTTATAAGCGTTACTGAAGATGCTACGGTGGCAGAAGCGATAAATAAAATCCGAGCCGCCGAAATCGATGAGGATTTTTATTCAGTTTTTGTAGTGGACAAAAACGGCAAGTTCATGGGTGATGTTCGAGTTCGATTATTGCTGATACGTCCAGAAGACACTCAAGTGAAGCAGTTAATAGACCCTGACACCATTTATGTTACTGCTGAGGCCGACCAGGAAGAGGTTCGTAATATATTCAGAAATAACGACCTTATTGTCGTCCCAGTCCTGGACAAGGGCCACAAACTAATCGGCCGTATTACCGCCGACCGAGTCATCGAAGTTGCAGAGGAAGAGGCCACAGAGGACTTGTATACAATGGCAGGAACGGACCCCGACGAGCTCGACAACGTTTCGGTCTTTCATGCAGCAAGGGTCAGAATGACCTGGCTTTTGCCGTGCCTGATTGGTACGGGTATAACAGCTTTGGTTATGATGTTTTTTAAAGAAAACAACGCGGTTATCTATGTAGCAGCGGCGGCATTTGTACCGATGATTGCCGCCATAAGTGGTAATGCGGGACTTCAGACTTCGGCTATCGTTGTTTCAGGTCTTGCAACAGGACATCTTGCTGCACAAAGAGTGAGTCAGGTTTTCACGAGGGAAGTGCGAATAGCTCTTTTAGTAGCTTTGAGCTGTGGTATATTGGGAGGAGTGGCTTGTGGACTGCTGCTTAATTCAAAAGTACACGCGGAAAATATAGAGCCATTACGTTTAGTGCTGGCATTTGGCACAGCTATGTTTTCAGCTATAATGGTCGCCACAACGCTTGGATTATTCCTGCCATTTTTATTTCGCAGAATAGGCATCGACCCGGCCATAAGTTCGGGCCCACTGGTTACTACCGCCAACGACTCCATAAGTGTCGCCATTTATATGACATTAACATTATTGCTTGTATAACAAGGGGATAAACTTATTCAGGAACTTAACTATACCTGTCCCATTTGTTTTATCGGTCGTTTCATATCTGGCTTAATTTTCTTAAGTCTATTCCTTATAGCAAGTTACGATTATTGTTAAAACAGGAGATATTAAAAAAATAAAAAAATCCAGTTTTTTTGGTATTATTTTTATTGCATTCCGACTCATGCCAACATACAATCTCTTTTTTAGAGCAGACAAGCAAAGTGGAAAGTTTTACGTTTGTTTACTCACAAATTTGTAAGAAGTAAACCTGGGGAAAAAACGGGGTGTAGAGAAGTATAAAACGCGGAGTTCTTTGAGATTCAACAAACAAGGAGCAATTAAAATATGGGGTTTCATATATATCGTTTGCTGTTTCAGAAAATTGTTAATTTTTTTAAAGAGCGGAGGGCCGATGCAAAATCTTTATTTAAGCGATTCGTACTAAACTAACAAAATGATAGCTCGACTAAGCACAAGAGGCTTTTAAAAATATCGGCTATGTGCTTAGGCACCAATTGAAAAGGAGAGAGCAAAATGAATAAATTAATTGCATCACGAAAAAAAAACATATTATTTACATTAGTTCTGTCAGTATTTTTGTTTCAGAGTTTAATTTTTGCAGAAGATCCGCCAAGCAAAGTAACCAACCCGCTTCCAAGTGATGTTGCCATACAGGTCAGAGTCAACCATAATCTCTTTTGGACATCAGGTTCCGGCGCGACTTCGCATGATGTATACTTTGGCACAAGTTCTCCGCCTGCATTTGCAGCTAATGTAACCGACCCCAACTATGAGTCCGGTGCATTGCAATACAATACCGTCTACTACTGGCGCATTGACGAAGTTAACAGCGGAGGAACGACAACAGGCGACGAGTGGAGTTTTACCACCCGGGCGGCCCCGATGGATATGTCAAGCTTTCATCTCAGAGGCGGTATGTTCCTACGCCCCGACGGCCACTGGAACATAGATTCTCCAGAGGGATTTCGGAATCTGGAACAAATAAAGCGTTTAGGTGGCGGGTGGATATCGGTACACATAAACGAACATCAGGACAATGCCGCAACAATTGCCCCCTGGTATTACAAGTGGACGCATTACCCGTCTGAAATAGAAGCGGCCGTCCAAAAGGCCCAGCAACT
>CAZTKW010000626.1:0-2708 GCA_964614315.1 uncultured Pirellulales bacterium | reverse complement strand
CGGCGCTTTTATTGCCCAGATAAATCCCCCTGTTGGCATTTTCTATAAGCAGGTTATCTCTAACGTCCAAAGTCCCGCCCGTACTGCGCACAGCGTGATACCTCGAACCGGTAATAACATTTCTTAAAATCTTCGCCTTCGCCCCCGAATAGAGTATTACGCCCTGATGCCCGCAGTCCATAATCAGGCTGTCCGACATCACTCCCTCGGTACCCTCGCCGTAGCACACAACATATTCGAACCCTTCGAACCGACAGCTTTCGATATTAAGATTGGAAAAGCCCATAGCCCTTATCGCCACCGGGCTGCGCTTGGCATTTCCCAGCGGAACAAAATTGCATCTCTTAATCTCGGCCTTCGTATCCTTAACAGCCACCGCAAACGGATGCTCGATACCCTTATCGCTGGTCGCTAATTGCCATTTAATCGTCACCCCCTCGATGCTAACCCTGCCTTTACCCTTCGTATCGACAAAAATAGCCGGCTCATTAGCTGTTACCTCGAATACGCTGCCTCTTAGCGACTGGCCTTTCAGTTTCAAAGACTTATTAATCCTTACCGGCTCGGTATAAACCCCTTCAGGAACAATCACAGTCCCGCCCGCTTTGGCGGCATCAATCAAACCCTGCAAGCCCTTCTCAGCCGAAACCGGCCCCGCCGCCAATTCACTGGCCCGTATAATCCCCACAGCTCCCTCAACTTGCACAGCGAGGGGTTGGTACTCGATATTTATTCCGTTATCGTCAATGGTGAGGATTTTCAGATTATATCTGGCTCCTTCTCTTGTTGTAACAACAAGCTCCTCCGGCAGACGGTCTTCGATCTTATACATTTTAACCGAAGCAGCTCCGGGATGGGGGGTACTGCTATTAGAGGATGCCCCACGTACGAGTATTAAAGCTGTACTGTCAAAGACAATATCTCCCTCGTCAAGTTTATCTATAGCTGCCAAAACCTCCATTCCAGTTACAGACTCAGGAAGATCAATAAGTTGGCCGCCTGCCAAATCAAGCATTACTGCCTTGTCATCTACATCTGGTAGATAAACTGTTTTTGTTTGCTGATTTTTCTGTCCTTCTGTCTTCCCCTCAACCTCAACACCGGGGTTGGCTATTTTATATAGTTCTGATTCAGGCTTTAAATTCCAATCGATGCCATGAACACCAAGCCACTTATCAACCACTTCTTTACCGTATACCTCCTCTGGGCCATAGGAATGATATGTGAATCTCAAATCCCCCTCAATTATTTTGCCATCCTTGAGGGTAATAGTGTATGGAAGAACCGGCCATTTATCCATACTTGCTATGAGATTTCCAAACTGAACTGAAATAATGGGATTTTTTTTGAAAGTTCTGCATATCCACATAACTAAGTCAGGATATTGGTAGCCCTGTAAAGCATTATAATGTCCAACAATAGGGAACTCTTTCCAGACCTTGGGATTTTTTGAATTAAGGAAGTAATCATAATCAGCAGTGCGAATTTTATTGAAGAATTGCTCAGCAGTCTCTTTTATCACATTGGGATCATCTAATACCTGTTTCAGCTTATCCTCTATGATTTGCCTTTTAGACCTAGTAAAATAAACAGGGTCACTATCTGACCAGGAATAGAGATAAACCCGCATTTGGCCTTGGTTAATTTCCGAACAGCAGATATCCCATTCATAATGAGTCCATATATCTGTACTATCCGGAAGATAATATCCTCTTGTCCAATGGCCGTACAAAGGTTCTTTTAGCTCATCCGGCTTCCACCAACCAGGCCCGTTTATATCTTTTTGCATGGGTATGCGAATCTCTCCGTCTTTCGATAACATGTCAAAGTCAGGCAGCATATATGATTGACGCAGCAGCATCTTCAAATCCGAAAACGCAATGTCGAACTTTACAAAAGTCTTTGGGAACCAATCATGTCTTTGACGGAATTTTACATTACTTACTGAACGGGGCAGTTCAGCATTTGTTAATCTGGATATCTTTTCTATGTGCTTGGCTTGCTCTTGTTTTATTTCCCTCTCAACCTGCTCAGCGGTCTTTTTTCTTTCCAGCCAGTATTTTATCACACCCGATTTGTCCCCCGCCTCCACAACTTCAACAATAACCAGTTTAGGATATGCGTATTCTACGGTTGAATCGGCTCCCACGGAATAACCGTCCGTTAATACCGCGAAAAACTTTGGGAATTTTGTAAGATGGAGTTTGGACAATCCCATTCCCATCAATTCGCTGTTACGCAATTCATCAAGCTTAACCGAGGCTTCTAATACGGCCTGTTCAAATGAATAAGATTTAAGTGCAAGTAATCTATGTCCGATGGCTTCATGTCCATTGTTTACACCAAAATATACATCGCCCCCGATTTCCTGAGGCATATCAGTTTCAAAACCGATGTCTGCGCCTTTTGGCCATCGCCGGGCTCCAGGTTCATAATGACAGCTCGTTTCGTTGTCAAGGTCAAATACTTCGTTCCAGTATTGCAACATAGCCATATTAAACGGATGTAGCTCTATGCCTTTTGTAATCAGAGGTTTGGTTATTAGTTCGAATTGCTCTTTATCCTCAACCTCCATATCGGAGTCGCTACCCAAACGATATTCCGTCCCATCTCCTTTGAGCTTGTTAAATCCTTCTGAAGAAAGCATCACTTGCTGGTTGTCAGGGTATTCAGCTTTTGCTTGGTTAAGTAATTGCTGTGCCGCATTT
>CAZTKW010000625.1:0-2709 GCA_964614315.1 uncultured Pirellulales bacterium | reverse complement strand
CTATCCCGAAGATTTTGAGCGTGAGCATGGCCCTGACTTCCATAACCGATTACCGCAACCTTTTTGCCCTTTAACGCGTCTATCGGCGCATCATTTTCGTAATAAATTTTCGCCGCCATAATTTCATTTCTCCTTATTCATAATTTTATCGTTCAAAAATTCTATTTTGCAATTTCCCTGCCGTACACTTCCATCCAGTCCACACGTGTACAGGCGTTACTTGCCCCGCCTTTTCTCAGGTCAGTCCAGCCGACAGACCTTACCCTTGAAAGATTCGGCTTTTCAATTCGTCCTCCGGCCTCGATGGTATTAATATCCAGGCTTCTCCACCTCAGAATGTCAATATCAACGCTGAACTGCTGCCAGTCGGGCGTCTCACCGAAACCCTGCTCACTGACAAGCCAGGTACCGTCGTCCAGTCCGAGCACCACCTTAAGCACATTCGGTCCGGCCTGCTTCGTTCGCCAGCGGATTTGCCCCTTGGAGGAAAGGTCCACGAGAGCGTCTTTCTTCTCAAGAGTCAAGGCCCAGTTTCCGTTGCACATACCCGACCATATATACCACGGGTCGTTCGGTATCTGTTCGTGATTAGATTTTTTAATCAGGTCTCTGGCCGGCCCGTGCCGGCTTAATAGAAGCTCAGGATTTGCAACGTGTTCCTGCGTAACAGGCGTTACCGGCGGCGTTTCTTTCCAGTCTTCCCTGAAAAACAGGTCCCCTCTTTCAGAGACCGATTCAGCTGTTCCACAGCCGGCAATAACCATCAGACCGAGCAGGCAGAAATATAACTTTGCATTCATACTTAATCTCCAAAATTTTACAGCATTATCAAGGCGTTTTTAATTAAGCCGTCATCCCGTCGTCATAATCGGCCCGTGCATAGCACAAAGCATGCGGACCTGCCATATGGGCCAATCTCGCCTCCAGCTCTTTTCGGTTGATAGCGACCTTCGCAGTTTTGCCAAAATCGGCGGCGATTCGCAGGTTATCATCCAGAGGCCCCATACCCACATGCCCTATCAGGGCGGTTGAGACGCCCTTCTGACCCCAGCAGTACTGTAGCAATTCCTCAGCTGTCGCCTCTTTCGCAACGATATCGCGCATAACCTTAAATGCCACAATTCCGAGCTTCTGTTTCCTCGCCAGCGGCACCGTCACGTTAAAGAAGTCTCCATACATAGTCGGATTCAAAGTCAGAAACGCCACGTCCATTTCGTATCTTTCCATAAGCTCGTTGCACGCCTTGCCGGTATCCATTCCCGTAAAACCGATGTAGCCGACGACGCCCTCCTCCTTCAATTTTACCATTTGTTTGTACAGGCCTTTTTCCATTGCCTCAAGGTCGCCTTTTCCGCCGTAAGCATGCACAGCCAGAATATCAATATAATCTGTTTTCATTCTCTTGAGGCTGCGCTCGAACTCTCTCATCGCATCATCGGGGTTTCTCTTGTCGAACTTCGTCGATATCATAATCTGCTTTCTGTATTTTGGCAGTATCTTGCCGAGTCGCTCCTCGCTGCTCATAGACGCCTGCCATTTGTAGCCGGGCGATGTATCGAAAAAGTTGACTCCCATTTCAATGGCTCGTTCCACTGTAGGCTCCCAAACCCCGTCCTCATTGGCGCAGAATTGTGAACCGGCTCCAAAGGAAAGTATCGAAATTTGAAGGCCGGTCTTGCCAAGGGTTCGCATAGGCATACCCTTTTTACCGATGGTACAGGAGGAAGCGGATTGGGCCTGTTGCGAGCATGAAGAAACCAGCGACGCCGTAGAAGCCGCCGCCAGTGACGATGCCGAATACCTGATAAATTGACGCCGTGAGAGCTTATCGTGATTTTTCATCGGAATATCCTTTCATATTCTTATAAATACACCCGGCCTCTTATTTTCCACGATTATACCCAAAGCCGCTTTTCAGGCAAGGAAATTTATAGGCTTGCTAATCTTAGGGGTTCAGGCACATTTTCTGTTAGGTGCAAAAATACAGCTAAGGCCTTCAATCAGCTGCTGCATCCGTTTTTGCCTGTCTTGGCATAGCGATTGTCCCTGTTCTTGCGACGCTTTTAATACCGTAAGGTCTGCAGACATTGATGAAAGCTTCGATTTTTGCTTCCGGCCCGCTTATTTCTACGGTAACGAACTTCAGTCCGATATCCACGACCTTTCCCTTGAACATTTCTATCAGGGAGAGTATTTCCGGACGTTTTTCAGGGCCAATTGATATGGTTATAAGCATAAGGTCTCGCGCCACGATAGGCTTGCCGGCAAAATCCTGGACCTTTACGACCGGTATAATCTTCGCTAATTGCTTTCGAACCTGTTCAACCACTCTGTCGTCCCCGATAACGACAATTGTCATCCTGCTCAAATCAGGGTTCTCCGTCCGTCCGACAACAAGAGAATCGATGTTAAATGCCCGTGCGGCGAACATACCGGCCACTTGAGCCAAAACGCCGGGCTTATTTTCGACCAATGCACTTATTATATGCTTCATATTAGTCTCCGTTCTCAGACTTCCAGTTATCTCTCAATCAATTCTATACCAGCCTTTCCAATATATCAAGTCCGTCCATTTCGTCGATACTTTTTCCCGCCGGCACCATCGGCCAGACATTCTCCTCACGTTCGACTCTAAAGTCAACCAAACACGGCTTTTTGCTTGCCAACATCTTCTTGATGGCCTTTGGCACATCGTTCTTTTTATCGACG
>CAZTKW010000624.1:0-2714 GCA_964614315.1 uncultured Pirellulales bacterium | reverse complement strand
TTGTCTATATGGTGGTAGGCAGAATTCATAAGGATAATATCGAAAGGACCATTTTCGCTAAATGTGACCGCATCGCCTCTACAAAACGATACGTCAAGACCTTTTTTCTGTCGTATCTTTTCAAAATTGAGCTCAGCCTTGCCGAGCATAGCCTCATTCACGTCCACAAGAAAAATCTTGGACACATCAGTTGTATCGGCAATCCTTAGTGCGCAAAGACCCGTTGCTGAGCAAAGATCAAGTATCCTTACTTCACGAAAATTGACCTTTTCAACCCATCTCTTTGCAAATGATGTTATACTCTCATAAAGGGCTTTTTCGTTAAAGGTGTTCTGAGCAAGTTCCAAAAGCTCCGGCTCGTTCTGATATTCCTTAGCCCCTTCAAAGATTTTTGGAATGTTCTGTTGGATGAATGCTGACATCCTGCAACCCTTCAAGAAGATGATTATTATTCTGCCGGCGGCGAACTACTTTCCACCCGCCCTCATCCACAAGGACCTCAGCTGGTCGACTCTTACCAAGAAAGTTGTAGCTGCCGGCATAACCATACGCCCCGACATCAAGGATCACAATGAAGTCGCCAGCTTCCGCTTCGGGAACTGCGGATGGAAATGGCAATAACTGGTCTGTGGATAGAGTTGTAGCGCCACAGATTCGTGCCTCATATCCAATTCCTTCTTTCCTTTTTCCTCTGGCGTCCAAAAGAACAACTTGGTGTTGTCTTTTCAGGAGCTTTGGGGCAGGTAAGTTGACGAACGATGAGTCGACATAAATGTCGGCGCTTTTTACGCTATTCCTCCTGACTTCGACTACCTTCGTAACAAAGAAACCAATTCCAGCAAACATTATCCTTCCTGGCTCCCATGTAAGTTTAACCTTCCCTTTTCCAAAGAACCTCTCGGATAGAGCCTTCACATTGGAGAAATAGTATTGGAAATCCACCATAGATGAGATATTTCCAGTCCGATCCCCATAATTGTAATCAAACCCTCCAGATAGGTCGATCTCCTGGACAGTTGGATATTGTGAAGCCACACTCATAAGCACTTCGGCATGCTTAGTCAGCAGTTGGATATTTTCTACTCGCGTGCCGGGGTAAGCATGCAGCGCCACTACATCATTCCCCGTTCCACGCGCCAGATTGAAACATTCATCCAACTCCGAAAGTCGTATACCTTTTAGAGCCATATTGGAGAGATCAAGCCGCAAACCTAAGCGTAAAGGCGAATTATCCCTCAATAGAATCTCGAGATTACCCTTTGATGCCGCGTGAATCCGGCATCCAGTATGCGCAACATATAATAATTCTTCTTCGGAAAGGACACCTCCGGAAAACACACCGCGGTCCCATTCTTCCCAGCCCCACCTCTGTAGAGCAACAACTTCTTCAATTGTGTTGCAATCTACTCCTACCGCTTCATCTAACTCTAAAAGTCTCTCAAATATGGATACGTTCGGCAGAGAAAAGAAAGCTAAACAGATAGTGCCTCTATTCCGTAAGCCAACATCTGAAAGCAATGACAACAGCAAATCCAGATTTTCCTGAAGAGACGGCCAGTCGTAAACATAAAACGGTGTTCCTATAACGCCGCTGATCTCGCTCAAATTTGAGCACAGTCTACTTAAGCCAGGTCTTGTAATATTTCTCATAAAGCATTTCTCTCATAATTTTGATACCGCTCTTGTTTAAGAAACTACTTCAACTGTACAAGTTTGCCATTTCGGTAAACCATCCGAGTGTACTCCTGATTTGTGAGGTCTCCATTTTTATCAAATTTGATAACGCCTGACACACCCCTATATTCAAACGCAGGTGATAGCAGCAAATCCTTGATTTTTTGTGGATCCTCGCCAACCCTACCAATTGCCAGTGCCACGAGTTTCATCGCATCATATGACTTGATGATGTTAGCATCAGGGTCCTCGGCGTATTTTGCCCGATATCTTCTGACAAAGTCCTCGTATATTGGGTCGTGGGCAGGAGCGGGCATAGCAACCCGTACGCCTTCTATCACCTTCGGACCACTAGAGACAAACTCCGCTGAGCTTATGTTGTCACTACCATATATTGTTGCCAAAACACCAACCTGTCGAAGCTGCTGCACAAACACAGAACCCTCTTTAGCATAGAGAAGCAGAAAGATTGTATCAGTGCCTTCAACTTTCATTTTTTCAACCTGGGTCCGAAAGTCACGTGTCCCCGCAGTGATACCGTGTGTCGGAACATCATTATAGCCTTTGTCTCGCAAATAAAGAACAACAGCATCCCTGTAGCTAGCACCCCATTCGTCCTCCATGTAAGCTACACTTGGTCGCTTCATTCCACTTTCAATTGCCCACTCAACGTTGTATCGACCAGCCAGCGCATCTGATGCCATAACACGAAAGTAATTTGGACCTCCATGAGTTGTCAACTTGGGTGCCGACCCCAAAGCATCAACGATAACAACGTTGTCCGATTTCGATGCTTCACATACTGGAAGTGCATTTTTGCTGCCTGTGATACCTACTATTATCCGCACCCTCTGAAAGCCTGTGAGCCTGTGATATGCCGTAACTGCTTTCTTAGGCACGAACTCTGAATCCTCGATAATGAGTTGTATTTCTTTCCCTTTGACACCACCTGCAGAATTGATTTCGTTAAGAGCGGATTCAAAACCCCGCTGCATCTTTTGACCGTATGAGGCGTAATTGCCCGTGAGGCCGAGAATCGT
>CAZTKW010000623.1:1197-2735 GCA_964614315.1 uncultured Pirellulales bacterium | reverse complement strand
AGAAACAGGTCATCACTTTTTTGCAGGTTGACTTTGCTGTCAGCGGGACACAGCAGGACTGCTGGGAATAACGCTTTTACTGCTCGGCCTCGGTGCGCTGATTTTGATAAGTAAACGCAGTTAAACCAACCCATAGAATTTCACAGGACAGCTCTCAGAGGCACTTTACGGCCCTACAATCGACGAACTATCCTTTATTCCGCCCAAAGTACACTTTAGAAAAAAGCGGGGCTGATTTTTCGTGCGCATAAAAAAAGGGCTGGGTTGCGGAGGGAGAGGAGAAAGCGAGAAAATCCCAGCCCTGAAATATGCCTTTATTAATACTATACTGATTGTATAAAAAACGGTTCGTCTGTTCAAGTTAATTTTTTATTAATTTTTTTAAAACCACTTTTATCTGACATTTCCCATATTAATGTAAATAATTCGTCTCTTTCGGCTTCACTTGCTGTGCACATAGTGAAGCAGCACTTCGTTGGACGAATGAAGCCTTCGGCAAGCTTCTCTGGCGATATTCAGTATCAGTATACTGAACAGTTCAAGGTCCGATTTGTAAATAGAAAGCAGCGCTTCTCTTGACAGGACTATAAGGTTGGTGTCCTCCGCAGCTACGGCCGATGCCGCGTGCCGCTGTATACCTATTACAGAAGATTCGCCAAAGCACCGGCCCTCATCAAAGGCTATGAGTTCAAGGGCTGTTCCATCCTTATCGCCCACAAGTGTGACTTTTCCAGACTGGACTATGTAAATATGACTTGGTTCCTGGCCTTCTTCGAATATGGTTTCGCCGGCTCTATAGGAGACTTTTTTGAGTAATCGAAAAAGTGATTGGAGTTGTGTGTCTGAAAGTCCGGCAAAGATGGAAATCTTGTTGAGAATTCGCATAACCTTTTCAACATCCAGAAGCGGTTCATATTTCTTTTGGTCGGTCATATTCGTCAACTCCTGTCTCAACAATATATCCAGCGGCTTCTAATTATAATGAATCTACGTGAGATACTCAATCCAGGATTTCCCGTATGCACGCCTTAATAACATCGCTTCGGCTCATTACTGCAATAAGTTATCAAGTCGCTCTAAAAAATTCAAGGCTTTTCGGTCGTTTCCTGCGACTGTGCCCGCCGGAACCAGCTACACTCTTGCTCCCCGGCCTCGCTGCGCTGATGTTGATAAGAAAAAAAGTTTGATTTTTTGAATTTTGTGATAAAATAACTAAAAACAATAGGCTTTTAAGGAGTTCATTATGTGCGATACAGAAAACAAGTGCGAAAAGCCGGAAAACCTCAAAACAACACCGGAAGAATGTACGCCTGAGCAGATAAAAGAGTGCCACGGCGATGAAAAAGACCATCCTTGTGTTGAGTCTGACAAGGAATAGCCGAAGCTGCGACATTTTTAGTTTTCGGCCTCGGTTTTTGGCTTTACGAAGAAAAAGCAGAGCAAAATAGTGAATCCATAAAAACCGACCTCAAGAAACAGGCAGATTTTGGTTGTTTTAACGGTCTTTGTATGTTATTATGGGATGTTACTTTAGGCCG
>CAZTKW010000623.1:0-1187 GCA_964614315.1 uncultured Pirellulales bacterium | reverse complement strand
TGATGAGAAGTAAATCAATTCTTGTGGTAGTGATGGTTCTGTTTTTATCAGCCGCTTCTTTTGGCGGTACTTACAGCGGGGGAAGTGGAAGTGAAGCTCTGCCATACCAGATTGGAAATCCTGATGACTGGCAGGAGCTTATGACAACCTCTGGTGACTGGAACAGTTCATTCATCCTGACGGCGGATGTCAATCTGGCGGGCGTAACCCTGACGCCTGTGGAGAATTTCACAGGCGTCTTTGATGGTGATGGCCATACGATTAGTAATTTAACCATTGATACTGCAGGTGCAGATATTGATTATCTCGGTTTGTTCGGTCGGATCTCAGGAACAGTTAAATATCTTGGTGTGGTGGGTGTTAATATAATCGGAGGTGTTGGTTCTGAGAATATCGGCGGCCTGTGCGGGCTCAATTCGGATGGCTACATCAAAGATTGCTATTCAACCGGCTCGGTCAGTGGGGGGGCTAGTTCTAAGTCTATCGGTGGTCTATGCGGATACAGTTTCAGTGCTACTATCAAAAACTGTTATTCAAGCGGTACGGTTACCGGTGGGGATAATTCTGAGAGTATCGGTGGCTTGTGTGGAAACATGCTCTGGGGCAGCATCCGCGATTGCAATTCCACTAATTCGGTAATCGGCGGTGTTGATTCTGAGTATCTCGGCGGCCTGTGCGGACAAAATCGTTTGGGCACCATAAGCGATTGCTTCGCTACCGGCTCGGTAACTGGCCCTGGCGCTGGCGAGTATTCATCATTGGGTCTTGGCGGTCTGTGCGGATACAGTTGGGATTATGGTGCCACCATCCGCGATTGCTATGCAACCGGGGCGGTAACTGGCGGATATCGTGGCGGCGGCCTGTGCGGATACAACGATGTGGGGGCTACCATCACTAATTGCTATTCAAATGGTGAGGCTACAGGAACTTCCGTGATCGGCGGCTTGTGCGGAGAGAGTATAGGCACCATCAGCAACTGCTACGCTACCGGCTCGGTCTCGGTAGCTGGCGCGGGTAATTCAGGGCAAGCCGGCGGCCTGTGCGGCAGTAATAGCTCTATCATCAGCAACTGCTACGCTACCGGCTCGGTAACTGGCAAATGGGGTCTTGGCGGCCTGTGCGGATTTAATACCAATGTCATCAGCAACTGCTATGCAACTGGCTCGGTAACTGGCGAATACAGTCTT
>CAZTKW010000622.1:0-2737 GCA_964614315.1 uncultured Pirellulales bacterium | reverse complement strand
TCAGGTATTTAATGAGCAGGCACCGGCCAATGTTCCGTTTAGTCCGGCAATGGCGACCTCTATTGTTACTGCATTCGCTGACCAGGTCAATGATGGCAGCCAAAGCAATTATGCCGCAGCTATGGAATACATCGATGCTTTTGTCCAGTATGTAGCTATTCTTGACACCCAGCTGGGTTCGCCGGTAGGCGATTCAACTGCATTTGTGATGGCTAAATATGGTGCAGGCATAACAGAAAGTGAAAACACCAATATTAATGCGTTCATGATGATGAATTTGGGAAGTATATAAAAACCGTTTAATGCAGACGGTAATGTGTATATTTGAATTTTGATGTGATTCGAAAAACAACGGCAGCTTCCGGTGGATAAGTCCCGCCGGAAGCCGGCCGTTGCTGGAGAGGCTTTTTTGGGGTAGGTTGTGATCTGTCGGAGAGTTTACTCTGTCAGAAGTTATAATTTTTCAGAAGTTATAATTTTTAGGTTAATGTTGAGAGGTTAAAGAACAAAATTTACCGGCTTTGTGGTCGGTCAGGATATATAAATGGGGATGGAACTATAAACAGAAGAATGGTTTTATTGGGAAGGTGGAAGACAATGAAGAGAGTTAGAAAAATTTCGAAAAAGTTTTATTTGAGGCAGATTATGGCCTGTTGGCTGGCGTGCTATATGCTTTTTGGCATGCCGATTCAGATTGCACGGGCCACGCCGAGTGGAGGAGTGTTCACGGTCGGTGACGGGACAATAATTCAGGACGTTCAACACAGCAGCGTAACTGTCGAACAGACGGTGTCAGTTGTCGAGTGGGGGGTACCTGGTACGGGAGGCATAGACACCGCTTCAGACGAAAGTCTCACGTTCTTACAAAAGGACGGACTGGGACTGAGTAATTCCGCTGTGCTGAACAGGATTAAGTCGGGAAATCTAACGCAGTTTGACGGCACGCTTAATGGTGTCGACATGCGTATTTTCATCATTAATCCTGCCGGTATCATTTTTGGTAACGGCGTCAACGCTCCCACAATCAATGTCAGCCAGTTAGTCGCTTCCGGCCTGAATATGTCAAACGGGGCGTTCCAGGATGTTGTGGATAATGTGAACAACAAGATGGTGTTCTCTGGCGGCGGTGGTAATGTGACCGTCAATGGTGTGCTTGATGCCACCGGAACAGGAAGTCTTTACTTCGTCGGCCATGATGTTTTCAACAACGGTGCCATTCTTTGTCCTGGTGGACTGGTAGTAATGGCTGCCGGCGATACGCTGCATCTTGGTCAGCCCAACAGTGCGGTCATTGTCGATGTTGCTAACGTTGGCACCGACCTGGTTGCCGATAGCGACAACGTAATCGAAAACTACGGTACAGTTGGTGAAGAAAGCGACCCGGTCACTAAATTAGTTCTTGCTGCCGGCGATGTCTGGTCACAGGCCATCGAGAACGTCGGGGAACTGGCGGTTGTAGCAACCGATGATATCGGTATCACCGGTGATGTTACAGTTGCAGGTGATATGACCCTGACCGCTGGCTCTGCCTACGGTGATAATAATGTTGAGATCAATGGCAAACTTACCACAACGGAAGGCTCCGGCGGCAATATCACGGTTGAGGCAGATGACAATATTGATCTTCAGGGGGATGTTACATCTGACGGTGAGTTGACAATTACTGCGGATGATAATATCTATCTTGGCGGTGATGCAACCGCGGCCGGAAACATGGCCATAACTGCCGGAGATAGTTATAATGACGATATTGACATCGTTGGGAAACTCATTACCACGGAAGGCTCCGGCGGCAATGTCACCGTTGAAGCAGGTCGCGACATCACATTTGGCGACGGTATAACTGCCGACGGTGCCGTGGAAGTACTCGGCGGTCAATATAGTCAATATAGCGGCTACTTTAGTAGTGCAGAGATTCACATCAACGGCGACATTACTGCCAGCAGTATGAGAATAAAGAATGGCAAAGATATTTATCCCGGTGAACAAAGCAATTCGGGGATATATGTCGCCGATGGCATGAATCTGGAAGCAACCGCTGGCGATGTAGTTGTTGAGGCGGTTCACGACATCATTCTCGGCGGTTATGTAGAAGCAACGGGCAATATATTCCTCAATGCCGATGAGGATGGTTACGGAAATCCAGGCGACAAGGAAGGTTATAATCCAATACCCTATGGTGGTGGTGACCTTTGGGCCAAGGGTGAGCTTGACGCTGGCGGTGATGTCGAGATTAGAGGTAATGATATCCTGCTCGAAAGTGCTGTAGATGCTGGTGGCAACCTGACGATAATCGGCGCTACAAGTGAAGATACAAGCGGTGAGACACTCTTCAATCCTGACAGTGCCTTGGGTGATGTGCACGCCGTAAGTACCCTCGATGCTGTCGGTAATATCGAGATTTCAGCCACCGATGATACGATATACCTCGATGATGATGTAACCGCCGGGGTGGACCTTGTGCTGAACAACAACACGGTAGCTGCCCATGAGGTGGAACTCACGGCTGGTCAGAATGTTGACATTGCTACGGGTAAAACTGTGACTGCCTTAGGCAGCCTGGGAATTGAGGCTACCAGTGGGGAAATAATGGCAGAAACCTCCATTATTGATATGGCGACAAATGGCAAAACTCTAACGCTTACGCAAAACGCCAATTTGGACATGGAGCAGGACTTCTCAGTAAATAATATATCTAACACAGACCTCGTAGCTGACAGCACCGGCTGTTCAGTCA
>CAZTKW010000621.1:0-2746 GCA_964614315.1 uncultured Pirellulales bacterium | reverse complement strand
ACAGGTGAATTAGTTAACTGGTTATTGGTTAATTTCATTTATAAATCCTTAGCAATTAAGAATTTACAATTAAATTTGACTGGTTCGACCCATTCGGCAAGCTCAGGGTGGACAAGCTCACCAGTGGTCTTGGCCTTCTGGCCGATGCTTGCGGGCCTCCGCGTTCCGTGTGTTATGCTAACACACAAAAGTATATTACTACATCAAGGCGATATATTCAAGGGGAAAATAATAATTTATTTAACCGCAGATTTGTCTGCCATTTTGGCAGTAAAAAGTTAAGACTATTTTTGGTACCGAAAAAGAGAATGCTTGATAATAACCCAAAATCAGTGTTATGGACTTAGAATTTCTTTAAAATCCAAATTGGCACAGGATTTGCGTGCATAAGGTATGATGTAAATAAAAATGACAGAAGTCAGATGATGGATCGTCAAAGTAGTTTTGGAATTTTTGCTTTTTAAACGAATCGACTTCCATTTCTGATGAATACCGGGGAAAAAATTGTTTTAGGAATTTTGTTTTTGAAAGGAGATATTTATGAGTAGTAAAAAAAGAGTATGCGCTGAATGTGAGTTTTATGAATCACAATACAGGAAGTGTCATTTTAACCCCCCAATATATCAGTATGTTGTCAAACAGAATGGAAACGTGGAACAGGAAGGCGGTTGGCCCCACGTGAGGGATGAGGAATGGTGCGGCAAGTTTAAGGCGAAAAACAACAAAGATTAAATGAGAGGTTCCGAACTGAAAACAGCAGATTTTAACCAGATAGATATTTCGTACAAAAATAAGGAAAATCCTTATATTATTCACTTTTATAATCGACTATAATATTTGCTACATTGTTAGTAAATAAAAATATGTTTAATGCTGTCGGCAAGAGGCCGAGAGAGAGTTTTCGAACCCACTCCCAGTTTTCCATGCTGAAAAATCAATTATTAACCATTTATTAGAAGGAATTAGAAAAATGGGAAAAAGGAAAGAAACAGTAAAAAGAGTTATCGATGGTGATACATTCACAACAAGTACAAGGAAAAAGCCTGTAAGATTGGCAAATGTTAACGCACCGGAAAAAGGCAAACCAGGGGCAGTAAAAGCAAAGAATGCCCTAAAGAGTTTGATTCAAAATCAGAAAGTAACGATTGATACAGTTGCGAGAGATAAATACGGAAGAGCAGTAGCAAATGTAAAAGTAAATGCTAAATCTGTAAATAAGGCGATGAATAACAAATTAAAAAAGTAGAAATAATGATTAGTAAAACATAATATTAAATAATAGATAAAAAAAAGAAAATAATACGAACAATAGAGGAATATAACATGTTAAAAATAAATATCTATATCTTATTAATTGCATTATCTGTAATATTTATTACTTATTGTAGTCCAACTTCAACTATAGCAAAAAGTGCAATTCCTCCGGACAATCTTGCATATCCTGTTCTCATTATCCTTTCCGACCATAGCTCTGCTACAGCGTTTTATCTAAAAAATGATAAACATGTATATCTTGTGACAGCAAAACATGTATTATTTGCAGATTCACAAGAAAAACTTAAAAGTAAAACTGCTATCTGTTTATCATACCCTGAGGATATTATGAACAATAATAAAATCAAAGTAGTTGTAGATATTAATAGTTTAAACAGTCAGGGTCTAATTAAGTCGCATCACACACATGATGTGGTTATTTTGCAGATTGGGAATAAAACAAAGGGAAATGATGATGTATCAAGTCAATTCGAGTTTAATAAAGGGGTATTGAGAATATTAGAACCGAATGAAAATACAAACATTGTAGTTGGAGATGTAAACAATACAAAATCATTTGATGATATTCTTATTTCAAATGATATATTCATATTTGGTTATCCTACTTCAATTGGTTTTAAAAATGAATTTGAAAAACTGAGACCTCTTCTCCGTAAGGGTATTGTCGCCGGAAAAAACCTTACAAATGAAACAATCATTTTAGATTGCCCTACTTATGGTGGTAATAGTGGTGGTCCAGTTATTGAAGTTGATAATATAAGTCTACAAAAAAAACGTTATATAATAATTGGAGTGCTGAGCAAGTTTATTCCTTATACTGAAATATGGGAAAATAAGACGAACAAACTAACACATCTTGAGGTTTCAAATTCTGGTTATTCTGTTGTTACACCAATTGACAAAGTCTTGGAACTTATTAATCAGTTTGAAAAATCTGAAGATTCAAATACGATAAAAGATAGCGGGCAAAAATGAAACAGACATCTATTTTTGATATTTATATGAGTTATAGCTGTTCCCGGTGAGAAAATTATAGAGTCTTAATGAATTTTCGGTTATCACTAAATCTTGTCTCTTTTAAAGAAAAAAAGAAAAGTATTTAAGAAAGAGTATTTGTATATTTATGGTAGATGTAAATGCTCTGAATATTTATACTGACGGTTCATCGTATTCAAGACCAAGAGCTGGGGGTATTGGAATAAGGTTTGTATTTCAAGAAAAGATTAATAAAGAGAATGTAGATTTTGATTTTAACGGGTATAAAGGCGCAACTAACAATCAAATGGAACTGAAAGCGTGCATCGAAGCGTTGAAAAAGGTATTAGAATTTAGTGAGATGCGACAAATATCAAGGATAATCATACACACTGATTCAAGTTATGTAGTAGACAATTATAAAAAAGCGGTTTACATTTGGTCTATAAATAAATGGAGGAAACGTACCGGTGCACCAGTTTTAAATGCAGATCTT
>CAZTKW010000620.1:0-2750 GCA_964614315.1 uncultured Pirellulales bacterium | reverse complement strand
CGTAACAGAATCGTACTTTTCAACACCACCTTCGCTAAAACTATATCTATCTATATCTCCGTTTACAAATAATATGTATGTGTCCAAATTGGCCCTTTCCTTCAGGATTTCTACACCGCCTTTTAAGTTCCAACCACCTTCGGCTTCAAAAAGAAGTACCACGTCGCCGGGAATATCAGCCAGGCGTAAACCATCGAGATTGTTATTGAATGCAAAATCACATTCCGTGTTTTTTATGAGTGGATGCTTAAAGTTATCTCTTTTAAATCTCTTATCATTTTCCATCAGCAAGTCACACCATTGATTCGCATTAGGAAGATAACCATCATGATTTTCTGCATATTTATTAATTGATTTGAACAACAATCTTATATTATATTCGGCTGTATAAGCCCTCTGAAATTCTATGCGTCTTTTCACGGAACTGCGAAATGAGGCTACGCCTAATATAAGATATATCGTTACAAGTACTGCTATAAAAATATAGCACAGCGTCCTTAGCTTCTTAAAGCAGCTAAAGACAAGAAGAATAACAACTCCAAAACTGAACAAAACAGGAAATCCAAAAGCCAAATCTGCCAACCAATCATGTCCAAGTACAATCTCCAATACTAAGCCGAATAATACCACGAATACAATATAAGCGACCAAACTTATGCTAAACAAGATTGACTTTTCTATTATTTTTTTAAGCTTATTAAAAAGTAACTTCATATTTATTCTACCAGAACCAATTCCATAAATCCCAACCTGCTTTTATCGAATCCCGGATATCTTTAGTCTTCCTTCTTAATCCATCACGACTACCGTGTTTAATATCTTGAATACTTCGTGCGTCGTCGCCGCTAAAGAACCACGGAGGACCTCCTCCGCCATAAGCGTTTCCTGCTACACGAGCTCCCCAATAACCAAGAATGCCACCATGATATGCTCCCATATAACCCGCCATGTAATTTCCGAATTGGCTGGCAGTCAGTATTCCTCCACTGGGAAGGATAAATGTATCATTTCTGGTTTCCACCCATTCTCCAAAATCCCAGCCTCCTTCATGTGGTCCCAATCCATGCCGGAGAGGATTATATGGAAGATTTTCACGACCTTCTCTCAAGATATCTTCGGCGTACCGTTCTTTCTTTTTACATTTGCCATTTGAGTTATACAACGCATAAAATCGTTGGTTCTCATAATCCCCTAACACTGGCAGCACCCGTCCATATTTAAACAGCCCCCATGGGTCTATACCGTTAATCGGATTATTTCCAACATAAGCATACATATTCAATCCACCGGCATATCCGATTGGGTCGCTTTGCAAAAACCTCCCGATTTCCGGCTTATAGTATCTCGCCCTGTAATAATACAACCCTGTTTCATCATCATATCTGCGGCCGGTAAAGAGATACGGATTATTTACTCCGCTTACCCTGTTCGGTTCGCCGAAAACATCATAGCTGTACCGCTCAACTACCACGCTATTAACATCTGAAAGAGCCGCAACGCTGCCTAACCCGTCAAAATGGTAATAATACAATGTTTCACTCTCCAGTTTTTGCAGGAGGAACTATGTCACGTGTAGATACTATATCATCCTTATTCCCATAAATCTTATCAGGACCTTCTGAAATTACAATACAATCATAGTTCTGATTAGGTAATTTACGATAGACAATAACATAACGATTTCCCCAAGGGTCGAGAAGTGGCTGTGAAGAATTCCACCCCTTCGGAGGGTCAATATTGTATAAAGTATCAATCTCGATTATAACTCTATCATACTGCTGATCAGAGAGAAATTTCCATTCCAGATCACTATTGGCGAAAAACTGTAACAAAATCGGATTCCTCTTGTCTAGTTCTGCTTCAAGTGCATAATGTGTCGCTGATATTGTTCCTATAATTGTTGCTTTATTATTCATATCTTGAAAAATATTATTCACAACATATCCAATAGTCACGAAGCAAATTAAACCCGTAAGCAATAACATAAAACTATATTTTCTTTTCATTTTATTCATCCTTTTTTTTCGGCGGTTATTTTATCTTATTTAGGGCAAACTGTGCGTTTCTTTCCTATAGGGCGAACTGTGTATTTCTTTCCTAGTTCACGAAGAGGTGTAAAGGGATGCAGCATAGCTTGTCTCCAGCCACGCCACTCTGCTGCAGAATCGTCTGGATCCTCTTCATAATGTTGGCGCCAGCAAATACAAATCGCCCCTATGAGAGGCGTACACCTTCTACATAGCATGCCTGCACCCACAAAATGGCGGTAATCACCTACAAACGGGTCTTCATAATCAGGATACTCTTCTTTATCTATATCCCAAGCTTTGTATAAAATGTCCCAAGGCCAAGCGGGTATATCCTCAAAATAGGGCCAAGGCTTTATTCTGGGGAGATCCGATCCCCCAGGTTTAATTCCCGGCAAAAAATCGCCCATCCCGGGGTACAGCAGACCAAATGGGTCGTTAAATATAACCGGATTGTTCTGTACATAAGCGTACATATTCAAACCACCGGCATAACCGATCGGGTCAGTTTGTAGGAACCGCCCAATTTCCGGCTTATAATATCTTGCACGATAATAATACAGGCTGGTTTCGCTGTCGTACCTGCGGCCGGTAAACAGATACGGATTATTTACTCCGCTTACCCTGTTCGGTTCGCCGAAAACATCATAGCTGTACCGCTCAACTACCACGCTATTAACATCTGAAAGAGCCGCAACGCTGCCTAACCCGTCAAAGTGGTAA
>CAZTKW010000619.1:0-2753 GCA_964614315.1 uncultured Pirellulales bacterium | reverse complement strand
CACAAAGGTATTGCGGACGTTTCGCGGGGCAATTTCGGAAAGGACATAGACATAAGTAAAGGTCTGTTCGAGCGTGTTGACAATACCTCCTAAAAACCGCCCGCTGTCAAAAAAATCTATCAGGTTTATCATATACACGCCGTCGCTGTTAAGAATGCGGGCGATTTTGTCGTTGAATTCTTTTGTAACGAGCTGGTATGGCACCGAGTAATCGTTTATTGCATCTTCATAGATAAAATCATACAGGGGTATTTGTTGGCCGTTGCGTTCTTTCTCCAGAAGCTGGTCAACATAGTTTCGGGCATCCATAGAAATCGTGTTAATCGAGGTCTCCGGAGATAATCCGAACGCCTCCATAGCCGCTTTGGTTACCCTTGGGTCGATTTCAACGACATCTATGCGACTTCCGGGCCAGTTCTTCTCAATATACCGGGGATAAACATAACCGCCGCCGCCGATAATTAAAGCTGAGAGCTTTTCTTTGTTTTGGCTCAGTTCCCTGGTTATAGCAGCGTAAATATGCGTATAGAAGTATTGGAGCTGGTTAATATCTTCCATAATGATTTCACTGTGCTTTAATTTGTCCTGCATAAAAGCTCTTTTGTCCGGTTTTTCCGATACTCGTTCGACAGCGATGTAGCAATACTGGCTTTCGTCCTGATATAGGATTTTGGGGTCGGGTTTTTCTCTCAAGGCGACCGATGAGCCGGCGGTTTTGGCCCAGTCGCCCGGCGCCACACCCATCGTCATCAATGCAATGAAGATTGCCGCCCACAGATAGAGCACCCAGAGCCTTGCCCAGTAGAGAACGGCCATCAGCAGCAGAGCGGCCCCGACTACCCAGATGATATTGACAGTGCCCATTACTGCGATGAGGTAGAAACCTGTAAGAAAAGTCCCCACGATGCTTCCGGCCGCCCCACAGGCGTAGATAGTTCCAACGGTCCTTCCGGTCGCCAGGTGCTTATCCAGGGCCATTTTGGCAACCACCGGACTGATTGTGCCCAGCAGCGTCGAAGGAACCAGAAAAACCATAGAGACGTGGGTGAAGACCCGAACAGGCCAATAAAGACGCCACATCCATATCCATTCACCTGCAAGATTGTTCAGGACAACTACCGCCACGCATGCCATGGAAGAGATTGCAAAAAGAACGGCTGTCGTTTTTCGTGCGGCAAAGCGGTCGGCGATACGGCCGCCCAGATAATTGCCTATTGTGATACCGGCCAGTACAACGCCGATTACAGATGTCCAGGTGTACAGCGACGAGCCAAGGTGGCGGGCTATGAGCCGACCTGCAACCAGTTCAAGCACCATTATACAGGCGCTGGAGAAAAAGACGGTTGCGCCGGGAACAAGGATTGGAAAAAAACCTTTGGATTTATTCATACTTGTCTTCCTTAAACTGTGTTAAAACAGCAATATACCATACTCAGTTGCTGTCAACAAGCATGTTTTCGGATAGGCTCTAAATGAATCGCTGCCGTAAATTTTCAGTAACCGGTTGTTGTAGAACCTGTTATCAGGTATAATGAACGTATATTTGTTTTTGGGCAGCAGGCATAGCGCAGCCCCGTTAAGAACTTTAAAGTGAGCTATTATGGGTAAAAACTCTAAAGGAAAAAGGCCTTCTCAGTGGCGGCGGCGTATATCGTCGATCCTGCTGATACTGGCTGTTGTCTGGACAGTGTGGTTGGTGATGCGGCGAGGTGTTTTTCAAAAAGAGGACCTCCATATTGTGCTCATTAGCATCGATACCTGCCGTGCCGACCACCTCAGCTGCTATGGTTTTACTCGTAAGACCACACCCAACATTGATGCCGTCGCCGAGGAAGCAGTGGTCTTCGGGCATGCTGTCACGCCAGTTCCTTTGACTTTGCCTGCTCACGCTTCCATGTTAACCGGCGTTAATCCCCCTTCTCACGGTGTTCATGATAATATCGGTTATAAGCTGGATGAATCCAACCAGACCGTTGCTGAAATATTGCAGGAAGACGGCTACACAACGGGGGCGATAATAAGCAGCTTCGTTCTGGATGCCCAGTTCGGGCTTGCCCAGGGTTTTGATACTTATAATGACGAATTTGTCCGTCCGATGTCGAGTTTCTATCACAGCGAGCGCAGGGGCGACGAAGCGAGCTACTTCGCCTGCGACTGGCTTGAAAAGCACGGTAAGGAACCATTCTTTCTTTTTTTGCATTACTACGACCCTCATCACAAATACCGTCCTCCGGAACCATTCGCCACCAATTTCAAAGATAATCTTTATTCCGGAGAAATCGCATACGTTGATTATTGTATCGGCCAGGTTATTGAAAAGCTCAAAAAGCTTGGCCTTTATGATTCGACATTGTTGATTATTACCGGCGACCATGGAGAAGGGCTGGAGGAGCATCAAGAAAAAACACATGGGTATTTTATTTATCAAAGCACTTTACATGTGCCTCTTATTATAAAAGTTCCGGCCGGACGCGGAACTAAAAGAGTGGACGAAGCAGTGAGCTTAATCGATATTGTTCCGACCATTTGCAGTGTGGCAGGGGTTACGCCGGGCTCGACTGTACAGGGAAAGGACCTGTCGGACTTTTTGAGCCGAAAGGGCAAAATGGACAGCAGCCAAAGATATATATACTGCGAATCAATGGAGCCGACCAAATATGACTGCAGCCCTTTGCTCGGAGTAATAAATAACGGCTGGAAGTATATCCAAACCACCCGAGAGGAATTATACGACCTTAATAGTGACCCCTCTG
>CAZTKW010000618.1:0-2769 GCA_964614315.1 uncultured Pirellulales bacterium | reverse complement strand
CATTCAACATGCAGCTCCGGAATGAGGTCGGCCGCGGCGATGTAGATAAAACCAGCGGTCTTTCCATTACCACTATTAATCGGCTCTTTATGCTGACCCTGCCGGCACATCTGCAGTTAAACTACGGAAAATCACTCGATTCTACTCACAGAGACGCACTTAGGGCAAAAATCATCCGCTCGGCTTTAAATCAGGACGTGCAATAATCAACGATTAGATTATTAGCGTCTCCTGTGCAGCATCAGCCCGCCTAAGCCAAGCAATAGAAGTGTAGCCGGCTCAGGAACTCCCTCAAACATAAGAATAGGGTGATCCAAAAAAGGCTGGGTTGTCAAATTTAAGTATTGTCCAGTGTTGTCAGTCCCATAGTAAGAGGGTAGTGACACCCCATCAAATGCGTAGTTGCAAATTACACCGGTGCCGCCAATAGGGTAACTGCGAAAGCCTACGAAATAATCACTGTCGGCGGAGATTTCCAATGGCGCAAATGTTCCCCCTCCCGGCATACCATTTTCTACTGCAAATGTTGCTGACCGCAACAGCACACCGCTATTAATGGGAAGTCCGTCATATATTTCCAATGTTACAGTGCCCAGCGGATCGGCAGGTGCGCCATCACCTGCGAAAAGGCTTTGGATACCGGTCAAGGTGTAACTGAACTGCGGTGTATAAAGCCAGCCAATCTCACCCATACCCCCCCATAGAACACCTGATGGGGTCTTATCGGCATTGATCGAATCGATAATCACAGCCGGTGCCGGCGAAATGGCCAACATTGCAATTATCACCGCCGATACAACAAAGACTCGTTTCTCCATTTTCTTACCTCCAAAAGAAATTTACTTAACCAGTAATTCCTACGAGTCTGCTTTTCGAGCATAAATACTGCGCACAAAGCAGTTAGGTGAGTTTTCACAATCCCCAAAATCAGTATTACTATACACAAACAGATATAGAAAGTCAAGATTTTTTTGCGATTTTATATATATTTTTACTGCTTGTTGATTAAAGGAGAGTGCAAACAAGCTCCAAACCACGGCCTAACACGATGAAATATCCGCTCACAAAGTGCCCCTTTTACTGCCAAAATGGCACAATAAATTCCTACTCAGAAGCCGAAAAACCTGTCGCAGAAAACTTAAGAGCCTTTATTATAAAGACTTACGTCTTTTATGTGCGTTCCGGGGCACAACTGGCACAGTTTTTGCATATTAGAATCGGGAAATTCTTCACATATAGATGACAAGCGATAAATAGCGAAAGGAAGTTAGTTATGGCTAAGATAATTGGAATAGATTTGGGAACAACAAACTCTGTTGTTGCCGTAATGGAAGGTTCCTCGCCAAAGGTCTTAATCAATTCTTCAGGCTCCCGACTGACGCCTTCGGTGGTCGGTTTTACCGATAAGGGGGAAAGGCTCATCGGCCAGATAGCGCGACATCAGCAGGTAACCAATCCGGAGAATACGGTATTTTCAATCAAGCGTTTTATGGGCAGGCGGCACAATGAAGTCTCTTCGGAAGAAAAAATCGTTCCTTATAAAATTACCGGTAATCCTGAAGAACTGGTCAAGGTTGACGTCCGCGGGAAAAAATACACTCCGCCGGAAATTTCTGCGATGATACTGCAGGATTTGAAAAAAACCGCTGAGGATTATCTGGGTGAAGAAATCACCAACGCCGTTATCACCGTGCCGGCTTATTTTAACGACTCACAGCGTCAGGCGACCAAAGACGCCGGAAAAATCGCAGGACTGACCGTAGAGCGCATTATCAATGAGCCCACCGCAGCGGCACTGGCTTATGGGCTGGAGAAGAAAAAGAACGAAAAAATTGCAGTATTTGACTTCGGTGGAGGTACCTTCGATATATCCATTCTGGATATCGGCGATGACGTCGTTGAAGTTTTGAGCACCAACGGCGACGGCCATCTCGGCGGCGATGATTTGGATGAGGTGCTTATAAATCACCTGGCTGACGAATTCAAAAAGACAGAAGGAATCGACCTTCGCCAGGACCCGATGGCACATCAGCGGCTCAAAGAAGCCTCCGAAAAGGCAAAATGTGAACTGAGCTCGCAATTGGAATCTACGGTCAATCTGCCTTTCATCACCGCTGATTCTTCAGGCCCGAAACATTTGCAGATTACGCTCAGCCGGAGTACATTCGAATCGCTGGCTGAACCTGTTTTAGAAAGACTCAAAAGCCCCTGTTACCAGGCATTGAAAGATTCCAAACTTGCCGGCGGTGACATCGTCGAAATCCTGTTGGTCGGAGGCTCGACAAGAATCCCGAAAGTCCAGGAAATCGCCAAAGACATTTTTGGAAAAGAACCCAACAAAGGCATCAACCCAGACGAGGTTGTAGCTCTCGGCGCGGCAATACAGGGTGCCATCATTGCAGGTGACGCCGGCGTGAAAGACATCCTGCTTCTGGACGTAACGCCGCTTTCTTTGGGAGTTGAGACTTTAGGCGGAGTTATGACAAAACTGATTGAGCGTAACAAGACAATCCCCACCAGCAGGAAGGAGATTTTCTCGACCGCTGCGGACAACCAGACCACTGTTGACATCCACGTTCTGCAGGGCGAGAGGGAATTCGCCAGGGACAACCGCACGCTCGGCAGATTCCAACTGGCCGATATCCCGCCTGCCCCAAGAGGCATCCCCCAAATTGAGGTCGCATTTGACATCGACGCCAACGGCATTTTGAATGTCTCAGCAAAAGACCTCGGCACCGGCAAGCAGCAGTCGATTGAGATTAAGTCCAG
>CAZTKW010000617.1:0-2769 GCA_964614315.1 uncultured Pirellulales bacterium | reverse complement strand
AAACGCGACGCTGCGCTCCCGGTCTCACCACAAACGCGCCCAGGGATTCAACCCGCCCCCGGGGGACTGACTGATTTGCCCACTGCGCTACACAGGGGTAAGCAAGCTGGGTGGATGAATAGCCGGGCATCCTGACTTCGGAGCTGTTCGTCTATCTCGCATGCTCGGGCGAACTCGGCTGGCCATTTCCCCCGCATCATCCGCCACTCGTACAAGCTGCGCTGTGGGCACATAATGCAGCTAGTCCTAATGGGGCGTGGCCACCCCGCCGCCCCAATGGCGAACACGCAGTCTGCCCGCGTCATGCCGAACTCAATGAGAGGGTATCGGTGTATGATCCATCGTTCGCGCGCAGGCTTGGCGCGCCGTGCTTCATCGGCGGCCATGCCCACCCAGTTCGTCGCCTTACTTACCCCCTTACTGCGCAGCCAACGCTTGAGTACGGGGCGCTTCCATGGGCCACAGCGGGTGCCCAGCTTCTGGACCTCACCGTTACCAAGGGCACGGTAGGCGGGTATTACGCATCTACCTGAGCGGTCGAACAGGGACGTATCGGCCTTCCAGTCTGCGCTTCGGACTATCTGGAGGCTGATCCCCACGTCATTCAACCGTGGTTGCAACACGGTCCGCACGTAGCCCATGGTGCTGGGGCGTTCCCATCCGCAATCTACCATGACAGCCAGGTCCGGCTTGGGCAGTTTGCCCGTTACGATCAGCACAGCGATCGCTGTGCTATCTACACCACCACCGCATGACCAGACCGATACATGCCGACCAGCATTGAGCTTATCCTGCTCCCGCTTGCGCGCATTCTGCGTGTTAGAGCAAGCATAGGAGCAATAGCGCTGCTCCTTCCGCTTGGGCTCGAACTGCCCATTACATCCTGCGCAGATTGCCTGCATATCACTAACACATCATCGGGATTGGAAGGGGAACCAGGCGGCGGAGGTGCCGCATAGCAAGCACGTCCTTGCTAGCGTGCTATGATCGCCTGGTTCCCATGCTCATGCCAAGCCCTCCGCTTTGCGGACCTTTGTCACCTCTGCCTTGACCAGCCGGCGCACCGGGCTACCCTCCACGCCGGCCAGGTTGCCGATGGTCTCCCGCACCTTGCCATCTTCATCGGCGAGCTGCACACCGCGAGCCACAGCGCCGAATGCGACATCCTTGCGCTGTCCGCTGCGCAGGCCCCAGAGCAACCATGCCACTGCGCCTATGCCCAGCCCAGGCAGCGCCAGCACTACCCATGGATACTGTTCCATGAGCGTGGGCACCATGGCCACAGCCCCACCGCCAGCGCAGATCAGCAGGCCCTTGCCGGGCATCTTCAGCAGAACCACCACGGCGAGCCCTGCGGCAATGATCAGGACACCACCTGCATGCAGGATCCACAAGGAGGAGCCGGTCACCTTTTCGACCAGGAAGCTGATGGCACCGCCGCCAGCCGATCCACCCGAAGGCAGCCTGGCGGTGGGGGCTTGCATATCCCCGCCGGTTGCACCCATCAACTCATTCGATGCGCCGGCGGATTCTTCTACTCGGCCCTCTGCGCCAGTCGTTGCCGTTGTCCGATCTACCTCGAGCGGCGTGCCGACAGGGAATCGCATGCGGACAAGGAGGCCATCCGGCGTGAGCTCTATCGTGGCGTCCTCCGAAGGGCCTCTCTCCGCACCAGTGGCTGCCGGTGGCGTCAGACGGACCTTTTCCGCCGAGGCCATGTCGGCATCCTTCGTCGTCTCTGTCCGGCTCGCCTCGGACTCCGCCCGGGCACCAGTCCGCGCTGTAAGCCAAGGGGGCAGTGTGCCGCATCCGGTCACCGCCAGGGAGATGATTGCCAGCAGCACGACGAACAGCAGCCAGGCCTCAATGAACGTGAACCGCTTCATGTTCTTCCTTTCTCACAGGGCAGGCGCCGCATTCCGAGCGCTTGACGACGCGCAGGATCGGATCATCCAGGGTGCAGGTCACGCAGCCGCCGCACGTGCGGTAGGGCTGGGCGTGGATGCACTCGACGCCACGCACTGCGACAACAGCGCTCACGCCTCCGCCAGGAGGCGTATTGTCTCCGATAGGCAGGTTGTTCAGGGGGATGCCATGGGGGCAGATCTCGGGGGCCGCCTGACGTTGGCGGAAGGCGGCCGAGTTGCGGCACTGGCGCGGGTAGACGGTGCCTTGGCAGATGTCGCAGATCATGTGGTGCTCACCACGCATGTGGCCCCCGCCGAATCCTCGCAGGAACTGTGGTCGGAGCAGGCGGTATCGCCGCAATCGACCTCAGCATAAGTGCCATTCCATGGATCGCACGTATGCGGTCCATCTGCTGAGGTATCCCATGTCTTCTGGCAGCCGATAGCCACGGTGTTGATTCTGACCATCCAGTACGGCCCCCCGGACAGATAGTAGAGATACATACGAGGGTAAGTATCGATGTCCACAACATCGGCCCACCAGCATCCGGAGAGCCAGGCGAGCGTCGTCTTGCCTTCCCACGGGGCAAAGTCCCCAGACAACCCCTCGCATGTGACATAAAGCGTGTCTGGGATCGCTGGGGAGCAATCGTTGCACGTCTCCGGCGCACCCGTGCAGTCCTTCACCAAGTGCCCGCCGGACCCTTTCATCAGGTGCCCTGTGATGTCTGATTTCTTCAGATGTGCCATCAGGCGCAGGTATCCGGCGTGTCGATGGTGATGCGGGCCTCGGCGCTGACCTTGGTGAGGCGCCCGAACCGATCGATGTATGCGTAGCGATAGTAACCGTACAGCACTTCAT
>CAZTKW010000616.1:1200-2770 GCA_964614315.1 uncultured Pirellulales bacterium | reverse complement strand
AATAGCTTCTTTAATAAAGAAAGGGAGCATACAAATGTTTACACGAAAAATGATAATTATAATGACTATTTTTGTTTTGGCTTTAATGAGTACGGGGGCAAATGCTACGGTGTATTATGTTGACGCAGATGCGGACGGTAACGATGATGGTACATCGTGGACTGACGCATACGACGATTTGCAAGATGCCCTTAGTGATGCAAATATTACCGATGGCGATGAAATATGGGTAGCAGAAGGGACGTACAAACCATCAATACCCGACTCACGAGCAGCTACCTTCGAGCTTATCGACAGTACCTCATTATACGGCGGTTTCGATGGCACAGAGACCAGCCGGGAGCAACGCGACTACGATAATAATGTAACGATTCTAAGCGGCGATATCGGGACAGTAGACGTTAATACAGATAACTGTTTTCACGTCGTAACCAGCACTGATTGTACAGACACCACTGTCATTGACGGCTTTACCATTATAAAGGCTTATGCTAATGGTAGCGGGGACTCGTTTAGAAATAGCGGAGGCGGGATGTATATCTATAACTATTACGGCCTGACAGTCAACAATTGCGTTATAACCGACAACTATGCCGACACCTACGGTGGTGGACTATTTCTGCGAGCTACTTCAGGAGACTATAGTTCAAACATAAATAACTGTACCATAACCAATAATGAGGGAGGAATGTTTGGCGGCGGGATATGTTCCTTTACCGGCGCCCCAGATATTAATGAATGTACCATAAGCGGTAATAGTGGCGGTTATTCAGGTGGAGGTATGCACTACTGGGGTCATCCTGGAGATTCGAAGATTACTAATTGTATCTTCGAAGATAACACAGGGTATGCTGCTGGCGGACTCGGACTTAATGTATGGACTAACGGCGTACCTTTCAAGTTAGATATTAGCAACTGTGTCTTTGCCGGCAATTATGCTTCTGTTGGAAGCGGTGCATTAAACATCAATACGCCATATAACAGCTCTCCAAACGAGGTGACAGTAACCAATTGTCTTTTTAGTAAAAACATCGGGAGTTATGGCGGAGCGATTCGCGATTATGGTTCCTCAAAGATAAAGAACTGCACTTTCGTCGAGAACTTAGCGACGCATCGGCTTTTGGGAAAGGGAGGCGCATTGTATAATTCTTCTGATCCGATAGTAACAAATTGTATCTTCTGGAACAACAGGGCCACTTTGTACGGTAACGAGATATATGGTGGTGACCCGAATATTAGCTACTGCGATATAAAAGACAGCGGCGGCAGCGACAACTGGGATCCGAATTTTGGTACGGATTCTGGCGGTAATATCGACAGCGACCCTTGTTTTGTAAGAGTTTGTGAGTTTATCGATTTGACGGATGACGATGGAACAACTACCACGATAGTGGTAGCTGATGCGAGTTTGCATGAGGTTAACGATGTTATCGTTTACGCCAATAACAACTTAGTTCGCACAGTAACGGATGTAAATACAACAACGGATGTCATTACTTTTACCCCTACACTGGACGCTAACTCAGAATCAAAGCAACTGGTTTTCAACTGGGGCCCCGGCGTAACAGAT
>CAZTKW010000616.1:0-1190 GCA_964614315.1 uncultured Pirellulales bacterium | reverse complement strand
GAATGAGGATTATCATTTACTCTCAAATTCCCCTTGTATAAACGCCGGCGACCCGAATGGTAATTATGACGGCCAGACTGACATCGACGGCGTCCAGCGAGTCATAGGGACAGTAGTTGACATAGGCGTCGACGAAGTTCAAAGGGTATATAACATTGACCAGGAACTTTGGTACTATGATATTCAGCCGGCCATCGACGACGTCGATGTTAATGATACCGACACGCTTGTTGTCTATCCGGGCACATACAGTGAACCCGGCCCTGTTAACTATCTATACTTTGACGGCAAGGCGATAACAATTACCGGCAGCGACCCGAACGACTGGGACGTTGTTGAAGAGACGGTAATTACATCGACGGTTTTTTTCACCTCCAGTGAGCAGGCCACTTCCGTCCTGACCGGCTGTACCGTTAATGGTACGATAGTCTGCGAGGGCAGCAGCCCGATTATACAAAAGAATATTATCACCAAAGGAGTAGACTGCCGCAGCGGCAGTTCTGCTGAGATTAAGAACAACAAGATATCATATCCCTCCGGATATGGAATATTTATCGAGACCTCAGCCGGAGAAATTAGAAACAACTGGATATATGACTGTACTTACGGGATATTTATTGGGAGTGCAACGGCGGCGGTGGATGTCAATAATAACACCATTGTGGACAATTCTGATTACGGCATAAGAGTTGTTGGCGGTACTGCAGCCAATATCACCAACTGCATTCTCTGGAACAACGATGTGAATGACCTTGTGGTGTGCACAGCCACTTACAGTTGTATCGAGGACTGCAATGAGGCGAGCGGGACGGGTAATATCTGCGGCGACGGCAATGACCCGATGTTTAAAGGATGGATGACTGACGACGGGTTGATTTCCTACTGGGAGTTGGACGACGGCAGCGGGACAACTGCAGAGGATTCGGCCGGCAGCAATGACGGGAATGTGGTTGATGCTAACTGGACAGAAGGGAAGTTAGACGGCGCTTTAGACTTTGACGGCAGCGGGGATTATGTAAGCCTACCATCGATAGCCACCCTGGAAGGCAACTCTGTAACTATAGCGGCGTGGATATACGGCGAAGATTTCGGGCCTTCGGTCACTTTTAATCCCATTCTGACTCAATATAATTCAAATGACGATGGTTACTACCTTTATATTTACAATAATCAGCCTTCAATTTATCTTG